>NZ_JAMYOR010000030.1:0-76922 GCF_040319965.1 Mesorhizobium sp. M0830
TCAAGCGTAAGCGCCTCAAAGCCCTCATGAACCCGACCTACCGCCAAGCCGTCCTTGCAGGTTAACGATTCATGATTTCGCCCTGGCGCGAAATGCGGATAGGCCGGACTTTCCTCGCCAAGCCATTTGCGTGCGGCAGACAGGGCCCGGTCGGCATCTAGGCGCGGCTGCCGGTAATGCTCCGCCATCTCGCACAGTATGGCCGCCAGTGCCGCCGCGTCCTCGATCGTCGCCCAGCGGACATCGACCGCCATGGAGATCAGCCGAGGAACCTGGCGATGATCGCGTCGCCCATCTCAACGGTGCCGACCTCGGTCATGCCATCGGACATAATATCCTTTGTCCGCAGGCCTGCGTCGAGCACGGCGGCGATCGCGCTTTCGACACGGTCGGCTTCAGCAACCATGCCGAAGGAATAGCGCAGGCACATGGCGAAGGAGGCGATCATGGCGATCGGGTTGGCAATGCCCTTGCCGGCAATATCCGGCGCCGAGCCGTGCACCGGCTCGTACAGCGCCTTGCGCTTCTTGGTCTTCACGTCGGGCGCGCCGAGCGAGGCCGACGGCAGCATGCCGATCGAGCCGGTCAGCATGGCGGCGATGTCGGACAGCATGTCGCCGAACAGATTGTCGGTGACGATGACGTCGAACTGCTTTGGCCAGCGCACCAGCTGCATGCCGCCGGCATCGGCCAGCATGTGGTCGAGCTTGACGTCTGAATAGCGCGCCTTGTGCGTTTGGGTGACGACCTCGTTCCACAACACGCCGGACTTCATCACATTGCGCTTTTCCATCGAGGTGACATGGTTCTTGCGGGTGCGTGCCAGCTCGAAGGCGACGCCCGAAATGCGCTCGATCTCGAACGTGTCGTAGACCTGCGTGTCGATGCCGCGCTTCTGGCCATTGCCCAGATCGATGATCTGCTTCGGCTCGCCGAAATAGACGCCGCCGGTCAGCTCGCGCACGATCAGGATGTCGAGACCCTCGACCACCTCCTGCTTGAGCGACGAGGACGCCGCCAGCGCCGGATAGCAGATGGCCGGGCGCAGGTTGGCGAACAGTTCCATGTCCTTGCGCAGGCGCAGCAGGCCGGCTTCGGGGCGCACCTCATAGGGCACTGCATCCCATTTCGGACCGCCGACGGCGCCGAACAGCACCGCATCCGCCGCCATCGCCTTTTCCATGTCGGCATCGGAGATCGCCGCGCCATGCGCATCATAGGCACAGCCGCCGACCAGACCTTCGTCAGTGGAAAAATCGCTGCCAAGCTTGTCGTTCATGACAGCAATCAGTTTCTTGACCTCGGCCATGGCCTCTGGACCGATGCCGTCGCCGGCGAGCAGGAAAAGATGCTTCGTTGCCATGGAGAACCGTCCCAGAAAGAATGCGTTGCGATTTGCGGCCTTGCTAAACGCCAAGCGCTTGGCGCGCAAGCCCGCGCGCCATAACCATGATCACTGGTGCGAGAGAATGTTGACCAGCCGGCCGAACGGATCGCGCACGTAGAAGCGCCGTACGCCCCAAGGCTCGTCGGCCGGCCCGTATTCGATGGCGAAGCCGGCGGCACTCATGGCATCGAGCGCCGCATCGACATCGTCGACCTCGATCGAGAGATCCGGCACCGGCGTACCGGAGCCGCCTTGCGCCATGAAACTGACCTGCACCTGCATCTCTTGATCGGAACCGTAGGTCGCGATCCAGCCAAGATCCATCAGCACATCGAGGCCGAGCACGTCCTGGTAGAAGCGCTGTGCCGCAGCGATATCAGGTGTCTCGATGTTGGCAACGATACGCCGGACTTTCATCTGCCCGCCTTTCACGCCGTGCGCCGCAGCGCCGTCACCTCGATCTCGATCTTCATTTCCGGTCTGTTGAGCTGGCAGACGATCATCGTCGCCGCCGGCCTGATGTCGCCGAACGTCTCGCCGAGGATCGGGAAGACGACATCCACGAAGGCCTGGTCGGTGATGTAGTAATGCGCCCGCACCACATCGGCCATCTCGAAGCCGCCGTCCTGGAGAGCCTTGCCGATCGTCGCCAGGCAATTGCGCGTCTGCGCTTCCACCGTCTCCGGCATCGTCATCGTCGCATAGTCGTAACCGGTCGTCCCCGACACGAAACACCAGTCGCCCTGCACCACCGCGCGCGAATAGCCGGCGGTCTTTTCGAACGGCGAGCCGGTGGAGATCAGTTTTCGCATGGTGTCCTCGCAGGATTGAGGGTGGCCATTTTGCAGGGAATATGCTGGTTCGGCCATGGGCCAACGCAGAGGGATCGGCGGTGCAAACTCGATGCCGGCGGGGCAGCACCCCCTCTGGCCTGCCGGCCATCTCCCCCGCAAGGAGGGAGATTGGCAGCTTTGACGAACCGCCATTCTTGCAACGTTGAAAGATTTGCGAAAGTCGTGGTGACGGCCGATCTCCCCCCTTGCGGGGGAGATGCCCGGCAGGGCAGAGGGGGGGTGTGAAGGATCGCGGCGTAACAATCTTCAGTTCACCACCGACAAATGCCTAATTCGCCGAGCCCAGCGCCTTGTCCAGCGCCTCCTTGACATCGGCCGGCCATGTCGCCACTGCCGGCCAGGCGTTCGGCTCGCCATTGTCGCCGCGGCGGGCGAAGTAGAGCTTGTGCTTGGCCGGGTCGACCGCCATGAAGCCGTCATTGCCGCCGCAGTCATGCGGCACGCAGCCGCTGGCGTAGAAGGCGCCCGAAGCGGTCTTTTCCGTGCCGCCGCCGACCAGCAGGCTGGTCGCCATGTCGGGCATGTTCTTGCCCAGCAGCTTTTCAGCTTCCTTGTAGACAGCCTCGTTGTGGAAGGCGTCGATGATGTTCTGGTACTTTTCCGGATCGATGTCCTTCCAGTCCGTGCCGGGTTCCGGCATGTAGGTCAGATTGCCCGAAATCGTCAGCCCGTCGGTCGGCGACCATTGCAAAGCCGGCTTCTGGTCGCCTGGCAACAGATAGGGCACGAAATAGATGGCGTTGTCGGACACCGCCGATGGCGGCGCGCCGCAATCGTCCTGCTCGACTGTGGTGCTCTGGATGGTGCCGCCTTCCGGCTTCCAGACGATCACTGTCGCCGGCCCGCATTGATTGCCGCCATCGCCGACATCGAACAGCGCCACCTTGACGCCGCCGACCTCGGCTATTCTGTCGAAGAAGACGTCATAGTTGGTGGCCAGCTGCTTGCCGTCATAGGCAAGCACCTTCTCACCGTCCTGTTCCGGTTGGGTGATGGTCAGCTGGCCGCCCTCGAATGGCACAGGCGCTTGGCTGTCGTCATCGGAAGCGTCGGCGGCGTCTGCTCCCTGGTCGGTGGCAGGCCTTTCGGCCGCCGGCGCTGGCGCGGCGGGCGTCTGCGTCTGGGCGTGGCCCACGGCAGTCAGCAAAAGAAACGCCAGCCCGCAGCCGCCGGCAAGAAGCGAACGAGTCATGACTGTCCCTCCACTCAGCCGCAACGAACCCGCCTATCCGCCCTGAGCGTACCGCTCAGGCCCACGGACGCTGTTCGGCGTTCTTCTTCTCGAACGAAGCGATGGCGCCGGCCTTCTCCATGGTCAGGCCGATGTCGTCGAGCCCGTTGAGCAGGCAGTGCCGCTTGAAGTCGTCGAGGTCGAAGGTGACCACACCACCATCTGGCCCGCGGATTTCCTTGGCCTCGAGATCGACCGACACCGTGGCGTTGGAACCGCGTGACGCGTCGTCCATCAGCTTCTCGAGATCGTCGGGGCTGACGGTGATCGGCAGAATGCCGTTCTTGAAGCAGTTGTTGTAGAAAATGTCGGCGAACGAGGTCGAGATGACGCAGCGAATGCCGAAATTGAGCAGCGCCCACGGTGCATGCTCTCTGCTCGAGCCGCAGCCGAAATTGTCGCCGGCGACCAGAATCTGCGCCTTGCGGTAGGCCGGCTTGTTGAGCACGAAATCCGGATTTTCCGAACCGTCGTCCTTGTAGCGCATTTCGGCGAACAGGCCGGTGCCGAGCCCGGTGCGCTTGATCGTCTTCAGATAATCCTTGGGGATGATCATGTCGGTGTCGACATTGACGATCGGCATCGGAGCCGCGACGCCGGTGAGCTTGGTGAATTTTTCCATGGCTTTTGCCCGTGTTTTCGTTGCGGGGGAATTTGCTGACGCCGGTTTACACAATGCCGGCGGCAAATAAAAGGCAACTGTTTGTGCGCGGCGTATGGCGGCGAACCCGCCCCGTCTTGACCGGGGGCCTCCAGCATGTAGCTGGCGCTCTTCCCCTGAGCTACGGGCTGCCGGGACGGCTTTACCATGCCGCATGCCAAAACTGAAACACTTCAAAAAGTGGCTTCGAAATGCTCGCCCGCTGGTGCACTCTGGCAGCCATGATTGAGAATTCGCACGTCCTCTATGCCAGCGAGCCGCAGCTCGACATCGCCGAATTCCGTCGCGTGCTGGTGGACTCCGGCCTTGGCGAAACGCGTCCTGTCGATGACGACGCTCGCCTCCAGACGATGCTTTCAGGCGCAAACCTAGTCCTGACCGCGCGTCTCGACGTGGAGGGCAAGCCGCTGATCGGCGTTATCAGGGCGCTCACCGACTTTTCCTGGGTCTGCTACATCTCCGAACTCGCCGTTTCCCAATCGGCGCAGGGGCTCGGCATCGGCAAGGGCCTGATGGACGAGGCGCGCCGGCAACTCGGGCCGTCCGTCGCCATCAGCCTGATCTCCATGCCCGATGCCGTCGGCTTTTACGAGCGCATCGGCATGAAGCGCATGGCCGATGCCTTCTGGTTCGCCCGCAAGGGCTGACTGCGGTCACTTGACTTGCAACACTAGCGGGACAGCACCCCCCTCTGGCCTGCCGGCCATCTCCCCCGCAAGGGGGGAGATAGCAACTTCGACGCTCCGCTCATTCTTGCCACGCTGGAGATTGGCGAAAGCGGTTGAGCGCGTAATCTCCCTCCTTGCGGGGGAGATGGCCGGCAGGCCAGAGGGGGGTGGGCGGGAACTCGACAGAACGGCTTTATTCTGCGACGCCCCCGTCTCAAATCACATTCAATTCCCGAAACGCCCGCCCCTCCGCAATCCGGCCATAGCCGAACGCCGAACAGTCCACCGTGCGATAACCGCCATGCACGATCAGCTCGGCCAGCGCCTTGCCGACCGCCGGCGCCTGCTGCAGGCCGTGGCCGGAGAACCCGTTGGCGAACAGGAAATTGCCGACCTGCGGATGCGGGCCGATCACCGCGTTCTGGTCGAGTGTGTTGTAGTCGTAGTGGCCGGCCCAGGCGCGCGTCGGCTTGATCGCCTCGAAGGCCGGAACGCGGGTCGCCAGCACCGGCCAGATCACCTCTTCGAACAGCGGCCAATCAACCTCGAAATCCCCGGGGGCAGCCGGGCCATCGCCCTCTTCCGGTTCGGCACCGCCGGTGAGATAGACCGAGCCTTCCGGGCGCACATAGATGCCGGACGGGTCGACCAGCAGCGGCATGTCGGTGTATTTCTCGCGCGCCTCGAAAACGAAGACATTGCGTTTGCGCGGCTCTACCGGCAGCGCCAGGCCGGCCATGCCGGCCACCTTGCCGGCGTTCGGCCCAGCGGCGTTGACGACGATGCCGGCCTCCAGCACCTCGCCATTGTCGAGCCTGACGCTGGTGACGCGGTTGCCGTCGCACGCAATATTGGTGACATCAGCGGTGATGAAATCGATCTTCTTCAGCCGCAATGCCTTGCGGAACAGCATCAGCATCGCATGCGCGTCGAACCAGCCCTCGCCTGTCCGGCCATAGGCACCGGCGGTGATGCCTTCGGCCGATAGCCACGGGAAGCGGCGCACCAGCGCGTCGGCGTCCTCGAGAACGATGTCGGCGCCCTCGGCCATCTGCACGTCGTGATTGGCCTTCAGGATCGGCAGCCCGTCCTCGCCGGCAAGGATGAGATAGCCACCCTCGCGAAAGCCGATATCGGCATCCGCGCCGAACTCTTCCTTCAGCCGCCGGAACAGTTTCAGCGTGAACTGCGACAGCCGGATGTTTTCCGGGATCGAGAATTGCTGGCGGATCGAGGCCATGGATAGCGTCGTTGCCGCGTGGGCGAACTGCGGATCGCGCTCGATCAAGGCGATCGAGCCGGAAAACCCTTCCTCGCGCAGATAATAGGCGACCGAGGATCCGACGATGGCCCCGCCGATGATGACGATGTCGTAGCGCACTTTTTTCTCCGATCCTTTGCCCGCGTCCTCACGCGACCGGCAAGATGATCTCGAAGCGCGTGCCGCGTTCGGAGTCAACCAGTGCGATCATACCATCATGCGCTTTCAGGAGGGCCAGGACGATGCCGAGGCCCATGCCGGTGCCGCCCGAATCGCGGCGCGTGGTGAAGAACGGCTCGAAGATGCGCGCCCGGTTGGCGGGCGAAATGCCGGCGCCGTTGTCGCTGACCAGGATGCGCGCCTTGCCACCGGCGCTCATCGCGTCAATCGAAACCTCCGTCGCACCATGCCTGGCGGAATTGTCGATGAGATTGGCAAGCACGATTGCCGCATTCTCCGCCGATATGCGCAAGGCCAGATCGCCGCCGGCTTCGACGCGAACCGCCAGCCTGTTGTCGCCGGGAAGCAGCGCCAATGCCGCGCCGATCGAGATGCTTTCGCCGCTCGGCGCCAGGTTTTCGGCGCGCGCCAGATCGAGCAGCCGCCGCACCAGCAGATTGAGCCGCCCCGCATCGGTAACGATATTGTTGGAGAAGCGCCGACGCTCCGTATCGTCCATCGCGCTACCTGAATCGCGCAGCAGCTCGGCCGCGCCCTGGATCGCCGTCAGTGGCGATTTGAGTTCGTGCGAGACATGGGTGGCAAACGTCTGGATGGAATCCGAGCGTGCCTGCAGTTTTTCGGCCATGTCGAGGAAGGCGGCGGACAGCTCGGCCATCTCATATGTGCCGTGGTGGTCGAGCGGCCGGATCGCACCAGGATCACCGGCGGCGATGCGCTCGGTGCGGTCGATCAGCGCGTAGATCGGCCGGCTGACGGTTCGCAGGAAAACCAGGCCGATGAGCAGCGTGCCGCCGAGGATGGCGATCGCCGCCAACGTCACCTTGCCGCGCTCGCCATAGAGATGTTTGATGATGTTGTTGGGCGTCCGCGACACATAGACCACGCCGGCGACCTGGCCATCGACGGCCACCGGCAAGGCGACGAAGACACGCACCTTGGTGCCGCGGCTGACCGAATAGAGCGGCGGTGTCGGCTGGTCGGGGATACGCAGCCTGAGTGCGCTGGCGTAGCGGCCGGCGAGTGCCTCGCGCACCTCTTCAACGCCAGCGAGCGATTGCCCAACCTCGCCGCGCCCGGCAATGACGACGCCTGTGGGATCGAGCAATCGGAAACCGGCAAGCGTGGTTTTCTGGGTTGCGTCGAGAATGCCGGACAGGCGGGTGCCGATCGCGGCGAAGGCGGGATCGGCGGTCGCAGTCACCGCCGCCGGCCGGATGGGAAGCACGTAGTCCGAGGCAAGATCGAGTTGCGGCTCGATCGGCCTGTACAGGTCCGGATTGGCGCTTCGGCTCGCATTCCCACCTGCCTGCCGCATCGGTGCGCCGAGTTTTTCCACGGGAATGCCGACGTCGCGCACATCCTGCGCATAGATGGCGGCGATGGCCGCGCCTTGCGCGATCAGCTCCGCCTCGGTCTGGCGGATCAGCTGGTTCTCGTAGAGGCGGAAGAAGAACAGGCCGACCAGCGGCAAGGCCATCACCACGATCAGGATGGCGACGACGACCGTGGCGAGGCGAGGCCGCCATTTGCGGCCGATCCACTTGCTGGAAGTCAGCCGCATCGGCCGAGCCGGAAGCCGACGCCATGCACGGTCTCGATGACCTCAGGGCAACCCAGTGCCGCCAACTTGGCCCGGATGTTGCGGATGTGGCTGTCGACGGTGCGGCCGGCGACATGGATATTGCCTGCATAGGCGCTGGCCGTCACCGCGTCGCGGTCGAGCACATGCGTCGGCCGCGCCAGGAATCCCTTCAGGATCGAGAACTCTATCCCCGTCAGGGCAAGCGGCTTGCCGTCGAAGCTGGCGGCATGGCTGGCCGGCGCCAAAGCAAGCTTGCCATGCACGAACTGCCGGTCGTCTACCGGTTCGGGCGACGCCGGGCGGGCGCGCCGCAGGATGACGTTGACCCGGGCCACCAGCTCGCGCGGGCTGAACGGTTTCGTCACATAGTCGTCACCGCCCATTTCGAGGCCCAATATGCGATCGATCTCTTCGTCACGCGCCGACAGGAACAGCACCGGCACATCGGATGTGTGCCGCAGCCGCCGGCAGACCTCCAGCCCATCCATCTCCGGCATGCCAATGTCGAGCACGACGAGGTCGGGTGCCTTCCGCCCGATCGCTTGCAGGGCAGCGGCGCCGTCGGCCACTCCTTGCGTTTTCATGCCGGCCTTTTCAAGCGCGAAGCAGATCACCTCGCGGATATGCGGATCGTCGTCGGCGACGAGGATGTGATGCGGCATCGATCAGCGGCCCGGCAAATGGGATTCGATATGGTCAGGAACCACGGGCGGACCCCTGGTGTCGAGAGTGCGCAGCAGCCGCCAGTCGAGGGGAACGCCCCTGGCCGGTCATTTCGAAGGAATGGCGACATTGTAATTGGCAATCAGCGCGGCGAAATTGATGAGACAGCCGGCATGGAGCGCCAGAGATAACGTCGGAAGATTGGCCGACAGCAGCCATTCGTTGGATTTTCCCAACGCGATGCGGGCGGCAAGCAGGAAGGCGAACAGGAAAACCGTGATCCCGGCGGGTTGGCCATAAAAGAGAAATTCCGCAAGTGCTGGCAACAGCACGGCAACGCCGAAGCGGCTGCAACAGCTCAGCACGGCGGTGAACGGCGAGGTCATAACCTGGCTTCCCTGATGGCTTCGAGCCGGATTGGCGCCGGGCGCTTGCGGGCAAACGGAATGAGCATCGCCAAAGAGCTTGCGCGCGGCGGATCGGCCAGCCACCAGCCTTCACTGCGCAGCCGATAGGGCAGGGACCAACAGGGTTTTGCTCGCTTTTGCATGCCGCCTGTTTCGCAGGTCGGCGAGGAAACGGTGCGGCGGATGCGAGGAGGTTTCCCGCAAGCTTGTGCAGTTTTCGTGCAGGGCTGGGGCAACCACTTCGAACTGGAATTTGCCCACCCTTCCAGAGGTTGGCGCCCTCTCATCTGCCTGCCGGCATCTTCTCCCCGTAAACGACGGCCTCCGGGAACTTCTCTGCTTTAAAGTTCGAGCGTCTGCCGTCGGCCTTCGCGCGAGACAGGACAGCCAAGCGAGGCGATGTCAGGCGGTCACCAGGGACAACTGAATGGCCGATAAGCGGCACACAACCTTCCCATCACATCCTCCTCGTGAAGAACACACCTAGTGCGGCGCCGCGCCGCGCCGCTCGAGCGCGGTCTTGCGGATGATTTCCGCGATCTCCGGGCTGCTGCTGCACAGCATCTGGAAATCCGCCGAGTGCAGCGACAGGAGTGAGACCCCCGTTGCGGCGCTGACGGTCGCCGAGCGCGGTTCGCCGCTGATCAGCGCCATCTCGCCGAAGAAGGCGCCAGGGCCAAGCTCCACCGGGTTCGGCGTCGCGACGCTGACGCGCCCCTCCACGACGAAGAACATCTGATCACCGGTCTCGCCATTGCGGCAGATCACGGCGCCCGCCGGCATGACGCGAGGTCTTAACGCGCGCACGATCTCGACTAGCGCGGCCGGGCCGAGCTTCTGAAACAACGGCACGGCGGCGACCAATTGCCAATTGCGAACGAAATCCTCGCGACGCACTTCTTGATAAAAGCCGGTGGCAAGAATGCCAGCCCAGAGCGCGAAGATGCCGATGCCACTCATCATGACCATCCCGGCCAGGACCCGGCCGGCGAAGCTTTGCGGAATAGCGTCGCCATAGCCGGTGGTGGACAGCGTGACCACCGCCCACCACATTGCCTGGGGGATGCTGCCGAACTTTTCCGGTTGGGCGTCGCGCTCGATGACATAGGCCGCGAGCGCGACACCGAACAGAACGACGCCGAAGAGCGTCGTGACGCCGATCAGGTTGCGCGCTTCGTTGGTCAGGATCCTGCCCAGCAGCGGGAAGAAAGTCGAGTCGCGCAGAGGTTTCAGCAGCCAGACAGCACAGTAGAGGCTCCGGTCGGGCATACCGACGAGTAGAAATGCGGCGAGCGGAACCAAAACCGCGAGCACATCAATTGCGATTGCCGGCGTCCTGTCCCGAACGTCTCCCGCCCGGCGCTTGAGCAGCGTCTCGGCCAGTTGCAGGAGATAGACGCCCCAGATGACCGCGAGGACCGCAGCCAGAGCCAGTCTGCTTCGTCCGGACATGTCCGGTGTCGTGAGCGTAGCCACCGCCACAAGCCCAATCGCAGCCAGCAGCGCGTTGAGCGGCGCGTAAATTCTTAAGAAAGGCAGTGCCGACATTCTATGCTCACGAGCGGTTACCAGCCTCCAAACTAGGATGTCTTCAAGGCAAGCGCAAAGGTGCCGCCGTCGCGGCGACGTGCATTATCAACGGCAAACTCAGATATCCCGGATTGCTTCGTGACCGGACGTGAACAGCAAGCCACAACCGACGAGAATGACCCAATCCGGACATTGCAATGGGTCCGACGGAAAAACTGAAATATCGGGCCGTCGTTTTCACTCGAGCCCGATCCACACAAAGCCGTCCTGCTTTCGGCAAGGATATACGATCAGCTTTGCGCGGTTCTTCGAAATGTCACCCAAATATTCAAGTCCCGCCCTGGTACCGTCGTGCTCCAACTTGGCCCACTGCCTGATTTCGCCGGTAAGCAGGTCGAAACAACTCTGATGCCATCGGCAGACCAGGCCAAGATCTGCTGTGATCGTGCTCCCCGTGTGTGGGAGCTGCAGCGCCTCGACCTGAGCGGAACTTCGGCGTTCGTAGAGCGGCAGATGAAGATGCGGGCAAGCATTGTTGAAGGCGCAATAGTTGTCGGATCCACGAACGACGACGATATCGCAATCTTCAAAATCGAGAATCCGACGTTCGTAGGGCTGAAGCTCGTCTTCGGAAAAAGCGCGAACCCACCTCCTGCCGCCCTGACGGATGGTTTCGCGAAGCCCCTTGGCATTCAGCTCGGCGTCAATTTCGGGCTTCAGCCTGACGATTTCGAACAGGCTTGTGCGCTCGCCGGTACCGCGAAGGCGCACCCTGACGAAGTCGCCGATTTCCACCTTTTCGGCGATCTGGTCGCGGAGGGCCTCGGATATCAGCAAGCGCGTACCGGCATCTTTATTGGCGGACTCGACCCGGCTGGCCAGATTTACAACGTCGCCGATGGCCGTGAGACGTTCGTGGCCAGCAAAACCCAATGTGCCGATGACGGCTTCGCCGTAGTTGAGGCCGATACGAATATCGAAATCGATGCCATACATCGAGGCAAAGAACGGCTTCAGACGATCGACTGTGGCGAGGGTCTGAAGTGCGGCGTTCACGGCGCGGAGCGGAGCGTCTGGCTGGTCGTCGATACCGAATATTGCCATGAGCCCATCGCCGATCAGTTTGTCGATGAAACCGCCATTCTGCTCGATGATGTCGCCGACCTGGGCGAAGTAGCGATTGAGCAGATACATCACGTCATAGGGGGAAAGCCGCTCCGACAGCGCTGTGAAATCTACAATGTCGCTGAAGAAGACCGCAACACGCCTTGCTTCGCCGCAACGCGTCGCGGCAGAAGCACCAAGCTGGCTGGTGATCATCATGTCGGTTTCGTCTAGCACGAGGCGTCGGACGCGAAGCTCGCCTTCCGGCCGGAGTTGACAGGCCAGCCGAACCTCATCGGCCAATCTCAACCGGTTCGCCATCTGGGTTTCGTCGGGATTGCGGTCCGGGCAAGCCTCAATGCCGTCGAGAACCCAAACGCGGCATGTCGAGCATTTCGCCCTGCCGCCGCATGCGTGGGCAAATGGCACGCCCGATCTGAGAGCCGCCTCAAGCAATGTCTCACCTGCGGCCACGTCGAAATCCACTCTGTCGGGTAAAGCGGTTGCTTTGGTCATATCACCGAACAACGGTCCGTCGCGTTAACTGGCTGTCAGTGTAGCACCAATCGGGTCGGGCGGTGGAATCGTGCAAAATTCGGGCACCGACGAAGCCGAAATGGTTTCGTTGCGAGGACCGGACCGTAAGCCGTTGCAGCGGCAGCGACCGCTTGCCGAGCGGACAACGAGGGTTCATCACGGCGGACCGTATGGCGGGGAACGGCCCGATCCTGGCCGGGCGGTGCCTGAAGCCTTCGGATGAAGGGCAAAGTCGATGAGTTCGCGGATAACTAGGCGATCTGCGGTTTTCTGCTAATACAAATTGAAAATTGCGCCGTCATGTTTCACAACAGGTCGGTACAGCCAGGGGGTTCCGAAGCCTGCGGGTTTGTCACGGTCCTCAAGGCGAGAATTCGAAAAGACGTTCAATAATGACCCAGCACGCAGAAAATGCTCGAATTCTCATGTACAGCCACGACACGTTCGGGCTTGGCCACTTGCAGCGCTGCCGGACGATCGCGCATTCGCTGGTCGAGGATTTCCGGGGACTTCAGGTGCTTATCATTTCGGGTGCGCCTATAGCGGGCGCCTTCGACTACCGCGCCCGTGTCGACTTCGTGAAGATCCCCAGCGTCATCAAATTGCGCAACGGCGAGTACACCTCGCTGGAAAAGGATATCGATCTGCATGAGACGCTAAGGATGCGTCAGTCGATCATCCGCCACACAGCCGAGACCTTCCGGCCGGATATCTTCATCGTCGACAAGGAACCGCTCGGCCTGCGCGGTGAGATTGAGGACACGCTGTCCTACCTCAAGACGCGGGGAACCACGCTGGTGCTTGGCCTGCGCGAGGTGATGGATGCGCCGCATCTGCTCGAAGCAGAGTGGGCACGCAGGGATGTGATGCGCAAGATAGGCCTGTTCTACGACAAGATCTGGGCCTATGGTCCGCCGGATTTCTACGATCCGTTGACCGGCTTGGATGTGCCGCCGGTTGTCAGGGCAAAGATGAGATTCGTCGGTTTCCTGCAACGGAGCCTACAGCGGAACGAGTTGCCCGGCCACCGGCCCGAGGGCGATTATATCCTCGTTACCACCGGTGGCGGAGGCGACGGCGCCGAACTGATCCACGACGTCATCGATGCCTATCAGCAGGATCCGCAATTGCAACACAGGGCGCTGATCGTCCTTGGACCTTACATGCCGGCGCGCAAGCGCAACAAGCTGATCAAGAAGGGGTCCAAGATCCCCTACATCAAGATCATCGAGTTCGACAACCGCATGGAAGACCTGATTGCCGGCGCCAAGGCGGTTGTGGCGATGGGCGGTTACAACACCTATTGCGAGATACTATCTTTCGACAAGCCGGCGCTGATCGTGCCACGCGTCGAGCCCCGCGAGGAACAACTGATCCGCGCTCGGCGCGCAGCCGAACTCGGCCTCATCGAGATGTTTTTGCCGGAAGAAGCCAAGGACTCCCAGCGGTTTGCCGATGCACTGGTGGCACTGCCGGACTGGCCCCGCCCATCACAGAGCAATCCGCATCTGACGCTGGAAGGGCTGCCTCATATTTCCGAAATCGTCGCGGAACTGCTCGACCGGCGGCCCGGCCATCGCCTGTCGGTCATTGAAGGAATGAACTGACTTGCGACATCGCAAGATTGTCGTGGTTCTGAAGGGCTATCCGCGCGTATCGGAAACCTTTATCGCGCAGGAACTGCTCGGTCTGGAGCGCGCGGGGTTCGAGCTGATACTCGTCGCGCTCCGGCGGCCGACCGACGCAAAACGCCACCCCGTGCATGACGAGATCAAAGCGGCCGTCCACTATCTGCCGGAATATCTGCATGAAGAGCCGCTTCGCGTGCTTCGCTCGCTGTTTGCTTGTTTGCTGCGGCCGGGCTTCTGGCGCGCGCTCGGATCGCTGGCTGCCGATATCCCCCGCGACTTTACCCGCAATCGCGCGCGCCGTTTCGGGCAAGCGCTGGTGCTGGCGGCCGAATGGCCGAAAGACGCGGGATGGTTGCATGCACATTTCGTGCACACACCGGCATCGGTGACGCGCTATGCCAGCCAGCTTCTTAGCCTGCCCTGGAGCTGCTCAGCCCATGCCAAGGACATCTGGACTTCGGCGGACTGGGATTTGGCTGGCAAGCTTTCCTCGGCGCGCTGGACGGTCACTTGCACGAAGACCGGCTTCGACCGTCTGACAGAACTTGCTAACGGCAACTCGTCTGTGCATCTGAGCTACCATGGGCTCGACCTCGATCGTTTCGGCAGTTTTGGCGAGGCGCGAAAGCATCATGACGGCTCGGCGCTGGACGAACCGGTTATCCTTCTGAGTGTCGGGCGCGCCGTTGAAAAGAAAGGTTACGACACCTTGCTGGAGGCCCTTGCCCTCTTGCCTGGCGATTTGGCGTGGCGTTTCGAGCATATCGGCGACGGCGAGGAACTGGAACGGCTCAAGGTACTGGCGCAGAAGCTGGGACTGAGTGGTCGCGTCGCTTGGAAAGGCGCGCTCGCGCAGGAGGAGGTGCTTGAGCACTACCGCTGCGCCGACATCTTCGCCCTGGCCTGCAGGATCACCGCTAATGGCGACCGGGACGGTCTGCCGAATGTTCTGATGGAGGCGGCTAGCCAGCGGCTTGCCTGCGTGTCGACCAATATTTCCGGCGTGCCGGAGATTTTATCGCCGGATGAAACCGGGCTGCTGGTTCCGACGGAAAATCCAATTGCCCTGGCACAGGCGCTGGAGCGCCTGATCCGTGATCCCGTGCTGCGCACCCGCCTCGGCGACGCAGCAGAGCGGCGCGTGCGCGGCAACTTCGATCATTTGGCAAGCATTGGACAGCTCAAGGAACTGTTCGAGCGCGAGTGGCGGGCCGCCGATTGAACCGGCTGCGCGCCTTCCTTTATGTCCAGCACCTGCTCGGTATCGGCCATCTCGCGCGCTCTAGCCGTGTCGCGGCGGCTCTGGTCGATGACGGGTTTGACGTAACCATTGTGACCGGCGGAGCGCCGGTCGCGGGGTTTCCGGGACTCGGCGTAAAATCTGTAACCTTGCCACCTGTCACCTCCGGTGATGAAGGATTTTCCGGACTTGTCGATTTGCAGGGCAAACCCATCGACGATGATTTCAGGAAACGGCGTTCAGAGATGCTGCTGCAGGCATTCCGGGATTGCAGGCCGGATATCGTCATTATCGAGGCGTTTCCATTTGGACGCCGGCAGATGCGTTTCGAACTCTTGCCGCTGCTCGAGGCCATCGACGCGACGTCGCCCAGACCGCTGCTGGCGACGTCCGTGCGTGATATCCTTCAGGAGCGCGTCAAGCCCGGCCGAAACGAGGAAACGGTCGATCTCATCAACCGACATTTCGACCTTGTTATGGTCCATGGCGACCCGGCTTTCGCAACCATCGACAAGACATTTCCACTGGCTGGGGCGATCAGGGCCGAAGTCACCTATACAGGGCTCGTTGCCGCACCGCCGTCGCCCGTGGGGTCCGAGCGCTTCGACGTTCTGGTGTCGGTTGGCGGCGGGGCTGCCGGAAAGAGCCTTGTCGGCTCCACCATCGCAGCAGCGCGGAACGCCAACAACGGTTGGAAATGGTGTTTGATCACCGGCCCAAACCTGCCGAAAGACGAGTTTGACGCGATCGCAGGCGATGCCACGCCGGGCCTGTCCATCTTCAGGTTCCGCGCGGATTTCGCCAGCCTGCTGACCGGCGCCCGCCTGTCAGTGTCGCAGGCGGGTTACAACACGGTCTGCGATGTCCTGCGCGCGGGTTGTCGCTCCCTGCTCGTTCCATTTGCAGCCGGCGGGGAAACCGAACAAAATGTTCGCGCCCTGATGCTCGAAGAACTCGGTCTTGCAACGGTGCTGATGGAAAAGGACCTAACGCCTGAAGGTTTGACGCAAGCGATTGAACAGGCACTTGTGGCACCGACGCCGTCCGCGCATCGTCTCGATCTAGAGGGCGCGCGTCACTCGGCGCAAATCCTGCGCGAGCGGTATCGAACATGGTCCCTAAAAATGCGGCCCGGTTTCGGAAAAGCTGATGATCAAACGGACTTTGGATCCTAGTCTTGGTCTAAACAGATCCAATCAGCATGAAGCGCGTATAATTTTTTGTCGGCAATTCGCCGGAGAACCGCACCTCCCGTAGCGCCGCCATTGCTTCGAAGGCTGCAAGCGAAGCCACGCAGTTGATGTGCGTCGGCTCGCTGAAATAGTCGTTCGATTGCAGCAGTACATTCGTGCCCCGCGGAAGCAGAGCAAGCCAGGCGCGCAGATCGGCTATGTGTTCGCAGCTCGTATTGACCGTCAGGTCGGGCTGCCCGGCCGCATAGTCGAGCGCGTACATATCTGCCGTCAGCGCCCGGAACCGGTCGCCGGCTTCCCGGTTGAGGGTCCCGGCGACCGGCGCGACTTCGGGATCGATGTCGATGCTGTCGATCGCCACGATGTCGAAGCGAGCGTCGTTGAAAAGCATTGCGGGCAATACGCCGTACCATCCACCCAGAACCCATATGCGCCCGAACCGGCCGCCGCAGCTTTCGAACAGCCTATCGAGCGCCCACATCTTGCAGGCGACCTGCTTGTGATTGAAGGCGTTGGCGATATCGGCCTTCGGATGCTTGGCGATGACGCGCGCCAGCCCGGCAATGAGAGGGTCGTTGACATAGGCGGCAATTCCCCGCGTCAGGTCCAGGGCTTGTTCGTGCCAGTCCATGCCGGCATTGCGCGGTTGCGTGACATCCATCATATTCGTCTTGTATGTTGGGATTTCGGGCGACACAACGCAATCTTGCCTCCCGCAAGGCTGTTCGTTCCGCGGACGTGATCATGCTGCAAGCCGCTTCGCCATTGCCCGATGCCGGAGAGAGCCGGCTGCGTCTGTCCGGACCATCGGCGTCCATCCGCCAGTACCAGCCGCGCAGCTGCAGCCTCGTGCTCGGCTATTCGCCAAAACCCTACGGAAGCCGCGAATCGTCTGAGCGCAGGACAACCTCCCTGCACCGCAGCTTTGAGATTGTCGTTGGCAACGAAGAAATTGCCGATATCCCATTCGCCAGCAGGTGCGTCTCCATCCCGCATCCTTCCAACTGAAGGATCCACAGTCTCATATGGAACCCAGCCTAGCCCGCTATATCTGGACGCACACCAAGAAGCAGCAGCTCTGGATATTGATGATCGTCCTGCTTTCGATGATCCCGTATTTCATGTCCTTCGACCTGCCGAAGCTGATCGTCAACGGCCCGATCCAAGGCAAGGGCTTCGAGCAACCCGGCGCGACCCAGCCATTCATGAGGCTACACTATAACGTGCCGTTCATTGGAGAGGTCCAGTTCTTCTCCGGTTTTCAGCTCGACCGCAAGGAGACGCTGTTTGCCCTGAGCCTTGTGTTCCTCTTGCTGGTCGTCATCAACGGCCTGTTCAAGCTCTACATCAACACCTACAAGGGCCGCCTCGGCGAACGTATGCTGCGGCGTATCCGCTTCGATCTGGTCGATCGTGTGCTGCGGTTTCCGCCGGTCTACTTCAAGCGGGTGAAATCCGCCGAAGTGGCGACCATGGTGAAGGACGAGGTGGAGCCGCTGGGCGGCTTCATCGGCGATGCCTTCCTGCAGCCGGTACTGCTCGGCGGCCAGGCGCTGACGTCCATGCTGTTCATCATGATCCAGAACGTCTGGCTCGGAATGATAGCGGTCGTGATCGTGGTGATCCAGATCGTGCTCATCCCGCGAATGCGGCGGCGGCTGATCGTGCTCGGGCGCCAACGGCAGTTGACGGCGCGCGCGCTTTCGGGCCGGGTTGGCGAAATCGTCGACGGCATCGGCGCGGTTCACGTCCACGACACATCAAACTACGAGCGCGCCGACATAGCTGCCCGGCTCGGGCTCATCTTCAAAATCCGCTTCGATCTTTACCAATGGAAATTCATGGTGAAGTTCCTCAACAATTTTCTCGCGCAGCTCACGCCCTTTCTGTTCTACATGATCGGCGGGTATCTGGTCATCCAGGGGCGACTGGACGTCGGCCAGCTCGTGGCCGTGATCGGCGCCTACAAGGACCTGCCCGGACCGATGAAGGAACTGATCGACTGGGATCAGGATCGGCAGGATGTCCAGGTCAAATATCAACAGGTGGTTGAACAGTTCACCGTCGAGAGTCTCATCGCGCCGAAAATCGGGGCATTGACGATCGACGATCCCGAACCGATGACCAACCCCCTGTCGGCGATCGGTCTGTCCATAGCAGACGATGGCGGTGCGATGCTCCTCAACCGTGTCTCCCTCCAGGTCAAGCCGGGTGAGACGGTGGCGCTGGTCAGTACCGCAACAGGTGGAGCGGAGGCGCTTGCAGAAGCTTTCGCGCGGCTGAACTGGCCGGACAGCGGAAGAGTCGCTTCGGGCGCAGACGACCTGCTTGAACTCCCCGAAGCAGTGACCGGCCGGCGCATGTCCTATGCCTCGTCGGATGTTTTCCTGTTCCAGGCAAGCCTTCGCGACAACCTGCTCTACGGGTTGAAGCATGCGCCGCTGACATCGGCGTCTTATGACGGTGTCGCGGCGGACCAGCATCGCTGGAACATCCACGAGGCGCGCCGGTCGGGCAATCCGGATTTTGATATCCACAGCGACTGGATCAACTATGCTTCCGCTGGCGCTACCGGCCCGCACGACCTCTTTGAAGCCGTGCGCCGGGTGCTCGACGCGGTTGTTCTGTCGCGCGATATTCTGGATCTTGGTTTGCGCTCTTCGGCCGACCTCGCGCGTCACACGGAGCTTGCCAGGCGGATCGTCGAACTGCGTGCGGCGCTGCGAACCCGGCTGGACCAGGAAGGGCTGAGCGGACTGGTGGTTCCTTTCGAACCGGGCGCCTACAACAAGGAAGCAACGATCGGCCAAAACCTGCTCTTCGGCGCTGCCGCCGGCCCCGAACTGGCCGACAGGGCTCTTGCCGCCAATCCCTATTTTGCTTCTGTGCTGAGACAAGCCGGCCTCGACCGAACGCTCTACGAAATGGGCATGGAAATCGCCCAACAGGCGATTGAGCTATTTGCCGACCTGCCACCCGATCACCAGTTCTTCCAGCAGCTCGCCTTCATGAGCGCCGACGAGATACCCGCCTACGAAACCTTGCTGCAACGGCTCAAGAATCGTCCCTACGAGGCGGTTTCGGAGAACGACCGTGCCATGATCGTCACCTTGAGTTTTGCCTACATCGAGCCTCGGCACCGCTTCGGCCTGCTGAGCGATGAGCTGATGAGCAAGATCGTCGCTGCCCGCAACCGGTTCTATGAAAACCTGCCGCCCGAACTGCAAACTGCGGTCGAACGGTATGACCCTGCCAGATACATTGCCGCGGCCACCGTCATGGATAATGTCCTGTTCGGGCGTGTGGGCAACAATCATCCCGACGCGCCGGACCGCATACGCTCCATCCTCTATGACATTCTTGACGAGCTGGGGCTTTATGCCGAACTTCTGGATGTTGGCCTGGACTTCAACGTCGGCTCCGGCGGCAGGCGGCTGACCGGTGGACAGCGACAGAAGCTCGATGTTGCCCGAGCCTTGCTCAAGCGTCCCGATTTTCTCATTCTCAACCGGCCACTATCGGCGCTCGACCAACGCATGCAGGATAGGGTGCTGCGAAACGTGCTCGAGGAAGCCAGACGCGACGGCCATTCGCCGGCAATTGTGTGGGTCGTTACGAATCCGTCAATGGCGATGATGTTCGATCGCGTTATCGTCTTCGACTCGGGTCAATTGGTGGAAGACGGAACACACGAGACACTTTTGGCAGAGAACGGTATCTTCAAGGAACTGGTGTCGTAGAGCGATGTCCCGAAGACGGAATTAATTCCATCTGGGCGCCCGTTGCTCTAGTCTGGCAAGCGCGAATTTTGAGGTTTGCGACAATGCTGCTCAAGGATGAAGTTGGAATGCTGCAACGCGTTCCCTTGTTTTCTGGCATCGAGTTGACAAAGCTCAAATTGCTTGCGTTCACATCCGATCGCGTGAGCTACAGCGCCGGCCAGATCCTTTTCCGGCAGGGCGACGAGGGAGATGCCGCCTATGTCATCCTTTCGGGCAGGGCAGATATTCTGGTCGATTCCGACAGCGGACCGATAAAAGTTGCCGAAATGGTGCCAAATTCGATTGTTGGCGAGATCGCCATACTGTGCAACAGCTCCCGCACTGCCACCGTCAGAGCGGCAAGTCAGCTGGAAGCCTTAAGAATCAGCAAGGAACATTTCCTGAGGCTTATGAAGGAGTCGCCGGAAATGACCATTGAGATATTGCGGGTTCTTGCCGATCGCCTGAGCCACACCACTGCGGATCTGATCGACGCACGAAGCGCCAAATAGCGAATGACGTGCGGTCGATCCTCCCCGTCGTGATAGCACTGGCCTCTTGAGGTCACTGGAGGAAACCAGTCTCGCCTCTTGTTTGGACGCAAATTCGGACGGAAAACTGGTTCACACTGTTCCTGGAATTGCTCTAGCAGCAGTTGTTTGGCTACGATGAGCGACGGGAACCGCGAAGGGACTACCATGGACGACGACGTTTTCCTGGTCAGGTTTTGGGGTGTGCGCGGCAGCATTCCGGTATCGGGGCCAGAATTCTCTCGCTATGGCGGCAACACAAGCTGCATTGAGTTGCGATGTGGTAAGCATACGCTTCTGTTCGACGCGGGCTCTGGCCTGCGGCCTGCCGGCGGGGCGCTTCGGAAGTCGGGAGTGGCCGATTTCGACCTGCTTTTCACCCATTGCCACTACGATCACATCATCGGGCTGCCCTTCTTCGCGCCGATCTACGACCGGGGCGTCAAGGTTACGATTTGGTCCGGGCATCTTGCAGGACGCATGACGACCCGGCAGATGGTCAATGAGTTCATGCGGCCGCCGTGGTTTCCGGTGAAACTGGATGTCTGCAAGGCAAGCCTCGACTGCCGCGATTTCATGCCCGGAGACGTGCTTCGGCCGCGCGAAGGGGTGGTGGTCCGAACCGGCAGTCTTGTTCACCCAGGCGGCTGTATCGGCTATCGGGTCGAATGGGGCGGCCGCGTCGTGGCAGTGATCACAGACACTGAGCACGAGCCGGACAAACTCGATCGCACGGTGCTCGGCCTCATCGAAGATGCCGACCTCGTCATCTACGACTGCACATACACCGAGGAGGAAATGGAACGACGCCGCGGTAACGGGCACTCGACATGGCAACAGGGCGTCAAACTCTGTGAGGCGGCCGGTGCGCGAGGGCTTGCGCTGTTTCACCACGATGCGACACGCACCGACGAGGAACTGGATGAGATCGAGAAACTGGCCAAAGACAGGTTTGCCGGCGCTTTTGCCGCGCGGGATGGCCAGACGCTCGAATTTCCAGTCTCATTGCACAAAAAGCGCTGAGCTATTTTCCTTTGCCGGCGCTGCGCCCGATCAATGTCCTGATTGGAAGCCATGCGCAGGGGTCAGTCTGTGCAGTGACTGTGAACAGCCGTTCGAGGAAAAGCCAGGCCGATTCATCATGTACGAGATGGTGGGTGAGCAGGCCGACCGGTTCGTCGTCGAATGCATGCTGCAAGTGCGCGATGATAGCCTGGACCAATAAGCCATGATCGCGGCAGCCGCGCGTGCCATGCCAATCCATGATGTCGACATTGCTGTTGATGACCGCCAGTGAGGCCGGTTTCGGCGGCCCATAGACCGACAATGCCGCAAATCCTATCGATCCTAGGTCGGATACCAGGCCGGCGTCGATCCTGTTCCAGGGGGGCACCAGCATCGGAATGGTGCGCGCGCCGTGCAGGCCGGTTACGTGCGACAGCCCGCCAGCCAGTTCATCGAGCACCGCCTCGCGTGGCCGATGGGCGCCGAGTTCCTGCTTTTTCTGACCCTCGGGCGCATGATTTCGATGCAGCCAGCCATGGATGGCGACCGTGGTTTGCGGCGCCTCGTCAAGCCGGGCGACAAGCTTCTCGTCGGTGAGGGCCGGAATGACGGCCAGAGTGACCGGAACCGCGAACTCGCCGGTGAGGTCGAGCAGCCGATCAAGCGAAGGTGTCGGATCCACGGCATCATCGTCGCGCAGCCAGAACTCTGCCTTACGACCCGCCCGCTGCCGGCCCGCCAGTTCTTCCACCAAGGGCTGCCAGATCCGATCGGATGTCATGAAACGGAGACCTTCGGAAGAAGTTCGGCCAGACGCGCCGCTGCAACGCCGAGGGAACGTTCTTCGAGGATGAAACGTCTGGCTTCTGCGGCCATGATGGTTCTTTCGTCGTTACGGGCCAGAAGCCTTTCAACGGCAGAAGCGAACGCCGCCACATCGCTCGGCGGGGTGAGAAACCCGGTCTGGCCATCTCGCACGACTTCCGGCACGCCGGCGATGTCCTGAGCCACCACCGGAAGCCCGGCGGCCTGTGCTTCAAGATAGGCAACGCCATAGGCCTCGCCGAAACCCGGCCAGACGTAAATTCCTCCACCATAGAGGACATCCGGCACGGCGGCTGGCTCAATCGCGCCAAGCCATTCGATACGGTCGGCGGGCAAGCCGGCGAATTGCGCCTTGACCTCGTCACGGGCGGGCCCGTCGCCGACGACCGACATGGTCCAGGGCAGGTGGCCGATCACGCCGAGCGCTTGCGCCAGCATGCGATAGCTTTCGACTTTGTCGCCCGGGCGCATCATGGCAACGGTGACGAGGCGCGTCGGACAACCTCGTCCCGGCATTTCCCGGAATACCGATGTGTCGATGAAGGGCGACAGCATATCAAGAGCGACGTCGGGTATCGCATCTGCCAGTCCCTGACGATCCCTTTGCGTGAAGCAGATGTTCAGCGCCGCCTGCTCGACGGCTCGCACCACCAACGCTTGCGTATCGGCCCACAAACCGGCATTGCGCCGCCTCGAATAGGAAGCTTCCGCTGTCACATATGGGATAGCAAAGGTCGACGCCAGCTCGGGCCCGATCAGGTCGGGCGCTTTATAATAGGGATGATAGCAGAACCATAGATCGGGCTTGCCGTCACGATCCCAAAGCCTGGTCAGCCGCGCGGCTTCCCCTCGGGCCTCTATCTTGAGCGCATCGAAACTTTTCGGCTCCGGTTCGCGTAGATAGAAGCGCAATTCGGATGCCAGTTCGACGCTGTGGCCTCCATGCTCCAGCGCCTTGACCAGCATCCGTGCCATCTGGCGGTCGCCGGAGGCAACGGGATGATTGGGCGACTTCAGCGGCGCGTAGAAGGCAATTCGCATCGCGCGACCCTATCATCGGAAAGCATGCGCAAGTCAATTTCGAAGCATGATCGACTTCACCTTCAAGCAGTGGAATGTGCTATCTGATGCTCATGGAAACAGCTGCCGCGTCCGACCCGTTTGTCGCTTCTCTGCCGGTCTTCGCAAAGTTCGAAAGCGTTGCCGATATCGACAACTATCGGCCTCTCCCCGATGGCTGGGCGCTGGCCACCGCCGACATTGTCGGCTCGACCAAGGCGATCGAGGCTGGACGCTACAAAACTGTCAATATGGCTGGCGCCAGCGTCATTTCGGCGCTGCTCAATGCGCTGGGTCGGCAAGATCTGCCCTTTGTCTTCGGCGGCGACGGCGCACTCGTCGCGTTTCCCGGCTCGGCGCTGGAGATCACCCGCAACGCGCTGGCGGCTGTCCAGAGATGGGTGGCGGACGAACTGGACCTGACCTTGCGAGCCGCAATCGTGCCGATAAAGGATATTCGAGCCCAAGGCCTCGACGTTCGCGTGGCGAGATTCCAGGCCTCCGAAGCGGTCTTCTACGCCATGTTCGCCGGCGGTGGCGGCAGTTGGGCGGAAGCCGAGATGAAAGCGGGGCGCTACCGCATCGATCCTGCGCCGGCCGGCGCGCGGCCGGACCTGACCGGCCTCTCCTGCCGCTGGAACCCGATCGAAACCCGGCATGGCGAAATCGTCTCGATCATAGCCATACCGGGGGCGTCGCGCGACTTGCGCGGTTTTCAGTATCTGGCATCCGACATCATCGCCCTTGCCCGCAGGCAGGAACGCGATGGCCACCCAGTGCCGGTGAACGGGCCGGACTACAGTTTGCTGCCCGCCGGCCTGGATATCGAGGCGCGGGCCACGGCGCCGGCGGGACGGCGGTGGTTGTCGAAGGTGTGGATAGTGTTCCTGATGACGCTTACGGCCGTCACCGATAGATATGGCTGGACGATCGGCAGTTTCGATCCGAGAATCTACAAACGCGACGTGGCCAGCAATTCGGATTTCCGGAAATTCGATGACGGCTTGAAGATGACCATCGACGTTGACGCTGATGTGTTGCAACGGATCGAGAACCGGCTGAAACAGGCGGAAGAGGCGGGCATCTGCAACTATGGCCTACACCGCCAGAAATCGGCCTTGATGACATGCCTCGTCGCCTCGCCTCTGCAGCGCGATCACGTTCATTTCATAGATGGTGCGGCCGGCGGCTATGCGATGGCTGCCGCAAGCTTGAAGGCAAAGTTGCCGGTCTGATGACGGCTTGCGGGAATCCTTTTTCCGCAATATGCCTCGGCCATGGTTCCTGGGACCATGGTAAGCCGCGCCATGGGAACGGCCAGCCTATCCGAATTAACGGGGAAGCAGATTTTTGGACGCTTCACGATCGGCATATGACCGTCTGCTGAACCGTATCTCGACGCACGCCGCGCAAGTCGGCGTGATCGGATTGGGCTATGTCGGGTTGCCGCTGGCAATTGCGGTCGCACGCGCCGGCTTCCCGGTTTTCGGCTTCGACATCGAAGCCCAGAAGGTCGAGAGCCTGAACAGCGGCCAATCTTACATCGAGGCGGTGACGTCGACAGCCCTTGCAGGCCACGTGGCGAGTGGACGGTTCCGCGCCACCGCGGATTTTGCCGAACTGTCCACCTGCGATATCATCATCATCTGCGTTCCTACACCGCTGACGAAAAACCGTGAGCCGGACCTCTCCTTTGTCAGGAACACGACTGGCACCATCGCAAGGTATCTGCGTCTCGGCCACCTCATCGTGCTGGAATCTACTACCTATCCCGGCACCACCGACGACGTGATCAAGCCCATGCTGGAAGAAACCGGCTTGCAGTCGAAGATAGACTTCTTCCTCGGCTTCTCGCCCGAACGCGAGGATCCCGGCAACCGCAGCTTTGAAGTCGCGACGATCCCGAAGGTCGTGGCAGGTGACGGCGTTGAAGCGGCGACGCTCGTGCAGGCTTTCTACCAAGGCGTGGTCAAAACCGTCGTTCCGGTTTCCACCACGGCGACCGCCGAGGCAGTCAAGCTGACGGAAAACATCTTCCGTTCGGTCAACATAGCCCTCGTCAACGAATTGAAGGTCGTGCTCGGCGCGATGGGCATCGACATCTGGGAGGTGATCGAGGCGGCCAAGAGCAAGCCGTTCGGCTACATGCCTTTCTATCCTGGCCCCGGATTGGGCGGGCACTGCGTTCCGATCGATCCCTTCTACCTGACGTGGAAGGCGCGCGAATACGAACTGCCGACCCGCTTCATCGAGCTGGCGGCAGAGATCAACACCGCCATGCCGCGTCATGTGGTCGATGAACTGGCGAAAGCGCTGGACCGGCGCTGCGGCAAGGCGCTCAGCCGCTCGCGCATTCTCATCATCGGGCTCGCCTATAAGAAGAATGTGCCCGACATACGCGAAAGCCCCTCATTGCGGCTCATTGAACTCATCGAGGAATGGGGCGGCAAGGCGGAATTCCACGATCCGCATGTTCCCGAGATCCCGACCACAAGGGAGCATATGGCGATCAAGGGGCGCCGCTCGGTCGAATTGACCGAGGCGGCCTTGAAGGATTTCGATGCTGTCGTCGTTGCAACCGACCATGACGCGATCGACTATCAGACAATCGCTGATCACGCCCTTCTGATCGTCGACACACGCAATGTTTTTGGCCGTCTCGGGCTCGTCCGAGAGACGGTGGTGAAGGCCTGACTGCGTCCCAGCCGGCGAATTTTCTGGCCGATGTCAGGATCGTGATTGCACTCCGCCCGCAGCTTCGCCACATAACGTCACAAGACATGAATGCAGTTAAGCCTGTTCCTTGGTTGCAAGGACAGTCATTCGGGAAATTCTTTCGCCGATCTGCCGCCGAAGCCGGCCTCGTTGACTTTGGGGTATCTTTGGGTCGCTGGCGGAACTGTGTTATGGCGGATCGAAGGATAACGGCTCCGTCTTCGACGGGTTTCGAGGTGGTATGAGCACGGCGCAAGCAGAAATTTCCACAATTCTCATGGATAAGGTTGCCGATTGGCTGACTCAGTCGGCGCTGGCGGGCAACGAGCTGGAAACATTGGTAAAGGGGTTTTGCGAACGGCTGGCTGCTGCCGGCCTGCCGCTGAAGCGGGTGCATTTGAGCTTTTCGATGCTTCATCCGCTTTATGACGCGCTTGGCTTCACCTGGGTTCGCGGCCAAGGCATGGAAGTGGAAGGCTTCCGCAAAAAGGACGGCGTCCATTCTGACAGATTCCTGACCAGCCCATACTACCATCTGCTCAGCAACAAGCTCGACCATCTGCGGCGTCGGCTCGACCCGTCGGTCCCGTCGGAATTTCCTGTTTTCGATGAACTCAGGCTTATGGGCGTGACCGATTACATTGCCTTCGTCCATCCTTTTAACGGCAATACCAGTCAGGGCATGATCGGGTCCTGGTCCACCGACAGTGCTTCAGGTTTCACCGACAGCATGATTTCGGCGCTGCTGCGTATCCAAAACCATCTCGCCATCGCTACCAAAATGGCGGTGCTCACCAAGCTGGCCGACAACATGATGACCACTTATCTCGGCGGCGACGCCGGCAGACGCGTGCTGGACGGCCAGATCAAGCGCGGCGAGGGCGACACAATCCGGGCCGCGCTGGTCATGGCCGATATGCGCGGGTCGACAAGGCTCGCCGAAACTTCCGGCCGCGAAATCTACATCGATACGCTGAACCAGTTTTTCGATGCCATTGCTGCACCTTTCAATCGCAAAGGCGGGCAGATCATGAGTTTCATAGGGGATGGCTTCATTGCCGTCTACCCTTGCGAAAGGCATCGCTCGCAGTCCGAGACCGCCTGCCAGTCTGCTCTGGCGGCAGCGCACAAAGCCACTGCGCGCATGATCGATCTCAATCTGCGAAGGAAGGAACAGGGGTTGGCCGACATAAAATTTGGCATCGGCCTGCATGTCGGCAACGTGATGTTCGGCAATGTCGGGCTTACCGACCGGCTCACATTCTCTGTCTTCGGCTCGGCAGTAAACGAGGTCCAGCGCCTCCAGACCCTGACCAAGAAATATCCGCACTGCGTTCTCGCCAGCAAAGACTTCGCCGGCTATTGCGGCGCTAACAGCTGGCTAACGCTCGGCAACGAGGAACTGGCGGGGGTCAAGCAGAAGCTGACGGTGCTTTCACCCGATCTGTCGGGCGCTCTCGCACTCGATGAAGACCGTGCGCTGGAGCCGACTTACGACCGGAGATCGGAGGCCGAGCAGGTCATGCTGCTTCATCGCGATGCCGCTCGGCTGTCGGCGGGCGACCCGAGGAAGCTCCAGTAGCTCGCCCCAATCTGATCCGAACACCTTTGGTAACCGGTCCGGTCGCCGGATTCGCCACTGGCGACCGCTTCGAATCCAAGTTGCTCTAGGCTGGTAATGCGCTAGTCTCGCTTTCTGGGCCTGCCGCTCGGCAGGCCGCCAGGGTGGGGCTGGTGTGAGAATGAATTCGGGTGTTGATCTACTGCGGGTCGAAGATGTTGGCATCTCTTTTGCCATTGTCGGGGGACCGTTGCATGCCGTCAGGCGTGCAAATCTTCGCGTCCTGCCCGGCAAGGTTACCGCGCTTGTGGGCGAGTCCGGTTCCGGAAAATCGGTTCTTAGCCAGGCAGTGATGGGCATTTTGCCGAACACAGCCCATGTTCGTGGCCGTATCCTATTTTCCGATCCTGAAAAGCCTGGCACGACGCAGGATATCCTGCAGATGCCGCGTGATGGACCCGAAATCCGGGCGTTGAGAGGCAGCCGCATCGGCAAGATTTTTCAGGAGCCGATGATATCGCTGTCGCCGCTGCACACGATCGGCAACCAGGTCAGCGAATCCCTGCAGATTCATACGCCCCTGCCTCGGGCAGAGCGCAAGGCGCGGACCGAGGAAATGCTCAGCCTTGTCGGCTTTCCTAATCCCAAGCGCGCCTATGACATGTATCCGTTTGAACTTTCGGGAGGACTGCGTCAGCGCGCCATGATCGCCATGGCGCTTATCTGCCGGCCCGCCCTGTTGATCGCCGACGAGCCGACGACGGCGTTGGACGTCACCATCCAGGCGCAAATCCTGCAATTGCTGCGCGGGCTTCAGAGCAAGCTGAACATGGCGATGCTGCTGATCACGCACGACCTCGGCGTGGTCGCCAATGTCGCCGACGAGGTTGTGGTTATCTACCATGGCGAGATCATGGAAGCGGGACCTGTCGAGGCGATATTCCGCCGGCCAGGTCACCCTTACCTGAGGGGCCTGATGGCAGCCGTTCCGCATTTCGACCTGAAGCCTGGTGAAAGGCTAAAGGCGCTCCGCGAGGTGCCTGTGAATGTCGGGAACCTGCTCGGCAAACAGACGGCGCCGGCATCGAAGGGGCCGGACGACATCCTGCTATCGGTCAGGGATCTGGAAAAGACCTTCACCATCCGCAAGTCCGGATGGTTCGGCGGGGATCATCAAACCTCTGTTCGCGCCGTAGACGGCGTGAGCTTCGATATCAGGCGGGGTGAGTGCCTGGGTCTGGTCGGCGAAAGCGGCTCCGGCAAAACCACCGTCAGCAAGATCCTCATGCGGGCTGTCACCCCCAGCGGTGGCTCTGTGATCTTCAACGGCCGCGATGGACCGATCGACGTCTTGGAAGGCAAGGGAGACGCCCTGCGCCTGCTGCGAGCGAAAATCCAGATGGTCTTCCAGGATCCGGTTTCGTCGCTTTCACCTCGCATGACGGTGGAGAACATCTTGAGCGAGCCGTTGGAAATCCATCAACGGGGCAATGCCGCATCCCGACTAGCCACGGTCAAGAGCCTTATGCAGGCAATCGGGCTCGATCCGCGCTTCATCAAGCGATATCCGCACAGTTTCTCCGGCGGGCAGCGTCAGCGTATCGGCATCGCGCGCGCGTTGGCGCTGGGGCCTGAACTCCTGATCTGCGACGAGCCGGTTTCGGCGCTCGATGTCTCTGTCCAGGCGCAGATCCTGAACCTCTTGAAGGACCTGCAGAAGGAACTGGGCCTGACCTACCTATTCATATCCCACAACCTGGCGGTGGTGGACTACATGGCAGACCGCATCGCAGTGATGTGCGGCGGGCGTATCGTCGAGCTTGCCCCGCGCGAAATTCTGCTTAGGAAACCGGTCCACCCCTACACGCGCTCACTGGTCGCCGCAGTACCTTTTCCCGATCTCGACAGGCCGATGGATTTCAAGACGTTGAAGCTCAGCGGCGCCTCCGACACCAGCGCATGGGGACCGCAATTCCGCGACGAGGGCGACGAGGGTATGCTGTCGCCGCTCGATCTTGGCGGTGGCCACCTCGTGCTGGCCCGACGTTCGGCCGATGTCAGCGAGCTACGCCCTTGATCAGCCGGCGCACCGTCCTTGGGCTCATGACTTCGGCATTTCTGCCGGGCACGTTGCACGCGGGCGATCTGGAGCCGGACTTTTTTCTGCCGCAGCTGAAGGCCAAGGCGCTGCCGGCACTCACGGAACGCCTGCCCAAGAACCCGCGCGTGTTGAATCTCGCTGCGATGGGCCGGCAGCCCGGCCAGTATGGCGGCACGCTGCGCACGATCATCGGCAGCCAGAAAGATATCCGGATGATGACGATCTATGGGTATGCTCGCCTGGTCGGCTATGACGAAAAGCTTAACATGCAACCCGACATTCTCGAAAGTTTCGACGTAGCGCATGATCGCGTCTTCACTTTCAAGATGCGGGAAGGACATAAATGGTCTGACGGCAGCCTGTTGACGCCGGAGGACTTTCGCTATTGCTGGGAAGATGTCTGGCTGAACGATGAGCTTTCGCAAGGCGGCCTTGCCCCGGGCCTGCTGGCGGATGGCAAGCCGCCACGCTTCGAGATCGTCGACCCGTTGACGGTCCGCTACAGTTGGGAGGCGCCAAATCCCGACTTCCTGCCCAAGCTCGCTGCCGCCTCGCCGCTATCGCTTGTCCTGCCGGCCGCCTATCTCAAGCAGTTCCACAAGAAGTACCAGGATCCATTCCGGCTCGCCGGCCTCATGACGGAGAACCGGGTCCAGAAATGGACGCTCCTGCATATCCGCATGTCGAGGCAGTATCGCCCGGAGAACCCGGAGCTGCCGACGCTCGATCCCTGGCAGAACCGGACCAAGCCGCCGGCTGAGCAGTTCATCTTCGAGCGAAACCCGTTCTTTCATCGGACAGACGAGAATGGCCGGCAACTGCCCTATGTTGACCGGATTGTCATGAACGTCAGTTCGTCGGCGATCATTTCCGCCAAGACCGGTGCGGGCGAGAGCGACCTGCAAGCCATGGGAATTGACTTCGCCGATTACTCCTTCCTGAAGGATACGGAGAAGCGCTACCCGGTGAAGATGCATCTCTGGAAACGCACACAGGGTTCGCGGCTGGCGCTGCTGCCCAATCTGAATTGTGCCGACCAGGTGTGGCGTGGCCTTTTTCGTGACGTGCGCGTGCGCCGCGCACTGTCGCTCGCTGTGGACAGGCGCGAGATCAATCTGGCCGTGTTCTACGGATTGGCGCAGGAAAGTGCAGATACGGTCCTGCCGGAGAGCCCGCTCTACCGGCCGGAATTCGCGAAGGCCTGGGTCGCCCATGATCCCGACAAGGCCAACGCCCTGCTCGACGAGGTCGGGCTTCAGGCGCACGACGCTGATGGCCTGCGGATACTTCCCGATGGACGCCCGGCTCAGATCATAGTGGAAACGGCCGGCGAAAGCACCTTGGAAACCGACGCGCTCGAACTCATCACCGATCACTGGCGCCAGATAGGCATCGCCCTGTTCGTACGGACTTCTCAGCGCGACATCTTCCGCAGCCGCGCGCTTGGCGGCCAGATCATGATGTCGATGTGGTCGGGCATCGACAATGGCGTGCCGACCCCCGACATGAACCCGTACCAGTTGGCCCCCACCATCGACGACCAGCTGCAATGGCCGCTCTGGGGTGCTTACTATCTGTCCCATGGCAAGATGGGTGAGGCGCCCGATCTTCCTGAAGTGGTCGAGTTGGTGGCTTTACTCAAGCGCTGGAACGCATCGACCGATGCCGCGGAGCGCGCCGAAATCTGGAATTCAATGCTGTCGATTTACACCGATCAGGTGTTTTCGATCGGCACGGTGAACGGAACACATCAGCCGGTTCTGGCGTCCTCACGACTGCGCAATCTGCCTGACAAGGCGCTCTACGGCTATGACCCGACCGCCTATTTCGGTGTCTACATGCCGGATACATTCTGGCTTGGAGAGTCCTGAGCGTGTTTCGATATATTGTCTGGCGCATCGCTGTGATGGTTCCAACGCTGCTGATCATATCGGCGCTGGTGTTCACGATCATCGAACTTCCCCCAGGCGACTATTTCGACAGCTATGTCTCCGAGCTTCGGGCTCAGGGCGAAGCGGTGGATTCCGATCGCATCCAAATGATGCGGAAGGAATATGGTTTCGACCAGCCGCCGGTCATTCGCTACTTCTACTGGGTCGGCGGGATGCTGCACGGCGATTTCGGCTATTCCTTCGAGTATGAGTTGCCGGTTCGCGACGTCGTCGGGGACCGAATGTGGCTGACCGTGCTGGTTTCCTTCGTCACGATCATATTCACCTGGCTCATCGCCTTTCCGATCGGCATGTACTCTGCCACGCATCAATACAGTTGGGGCGACTACGGCCTTACTCTCTTCGGCCTTCTCGGCCTTGCCATTCCGAATTTCATGCTGGCGCTGATCCTGATGTATTTCGCCAATATCTGGTTCGGCACCTCCATCGGCCATCTCATGGACCCGCAATATCTCAGTGAGCCGATGAGCTGGGACAAGGCGAAGTCGATCCTCGCCCATCTCTGGATCCCGGTCTTGATCATCGGCACTGGCGGCACGGCAAGCATGATCCGGCGGCTGCGCGCCAATCTGCTCGATGAGCTTCACAAGCAATATGTCGTGACCGCGCGCGCCAAAGGCCTTCATCCCTTCAGGGCGCTCGTCAAATATCCGCTGCGCATGGCGCTCAATTTCTTCATTTCCGACATCGGCTCTATCCTGCCGGCCATCATCTCCGGTGCCGAAATCACCGCGATAGTGCTGTCTTTGGAAACGACCGGGCCGATGCTGATCAGAGCGCTGCAAAGCCAGGATATGTATCTGGCGGGGTCGTTCCTGATGTTCCTCGCCTTCCTGACGGTCATCGGCGTCCTGATTTCCGACTTGGCGCTCGCGCTCCTTGATCCGCGAATTCGTTTGCAGGGCGGCAGCACAAAATGAACACGCAATCGCCGCTGCCCGCTCCGGGTGCCCCACTGCAACACTACGTCTCCATCGCGCCCTTTGACCTGCAATCGGTCGAGGCGATGACGGCGGAGCAGTCGAAGGTCTTTCAGGCGTCGCAGTTGCGCCTGATGTGGTGGAAATTCCGACGGCATCGGCTCGCCCTTGTATCCGGCATATTCCTGGCAGCGCTCTATTTCGGGATACTGATCTGCGAGTTCCTGGCGCCCTACAATCTGCACACGCGCAACATGGACTACATCTATTCGCCGCCGCAGCGGGTGCACCTGTTCCACAACGGCCAACTCGTCGGGCCGTTCGTCTATGGCCGCCAGATGACGCTGGACATGGATACGCTCAAGCGGAACTACATCGAGAAGCCGGATGATGTTCAGCGGATCCGTTTCTTCTGCAAGGGCGACAGTTACCGGTTCTGGGGCCTGATCGAAGGTGACAGGCATTTTGTCTGCCCTGCTGAAAACGGCGAGCTTTTTCTGGCCGGCACTGACAGGCTGGGGCGCGATGTGCTCTCGCGCATCATCTATGGCGCACGTATTTCACTGACAATCGGCCTTGTCGGCATCAGTTTCAGCTTCCTGCTCGGCATCGTCATAGGTGGACTGGCTGGCTATCACGGCGGTATCTTCGACCTTATCGTTCAACGGATAATCGAAGTTCTGCAATCGATCCCCAGTATTCCGCTATGGCTGGCTCTGGCGGCGATCATGCCGATAACCTGGAGTCCGATCCTGATCTATTTCGGCATCACCGTCATCCTCGGGCTGCTCCACTGGACCGGACTGGCGCGGGCCGTGCGTTCAAAGCTTCTTGCCTTGCGCGAGGAGGATTACGTTCTGGCAGCGCAATTGATGGGCGCCAACAGCAGCCGCATTATCCGGCGGCACCTCATTCCCGGCTTCATGTCGCATCTGATCGCGACGGCGACGATCTCCATACCCGGCATGATCCTGGGCGAGACGGCGCTGAGCTTCCTCGGGCTCGGCCTGAGGCCGCCGACAACCAGCTGGGGCATCCTGCTAACCGAGGCGCGCAGCGTTAGCGTCATCGCGTTCTATCCATGGCTGCTTTTGCCGATGCTCCCCGTCATTCTCGTCATCTTGGCGTTCAACTTCCTCGGGGACGGCTTGCGGGACGCCGCAGACCCATACAAATGACATCGCTATTCCGGCGCGCCGGGCCGTCAACTCCACCGGTACGATCCTCGTCGGCAGCCTGTTCGGTTGTTGCAGTGTTCATCGTTGGCCTCTATATGCGACGAGGCTCGATCGGGGTTTTATCGCGGGCATTGCCGATCTCTTGAGCTGGTTCAGGACACACAAACGCATATGAGTCGGCTCGAGAGTTTCATCCGCAGGATGACCGCACAGCGCGACATTCTCGATCAAGTCTGCGCGGAGGTGGCGAAGATCGAGGGCCCCGTGATCGAACTCGGCCTCGGCAATGGACGGACGTTCCACCATCTGCGCGAGCGCCTGCCCGGGCGCCGGATCGTGGCGTTCGACCGCGCACTCGCCGCCCATTCCAGCTCAATTCCCGAAGCTGAAAACCTCGTCCTCGGCGAAATACGTGAGACGGCGAGCAGGTTCATTGGCATCGACGCCGCTCTTGTTCATGCCGACCTTGGCACCGGCTATGAAGATCGCGATGCAGTGACTTCTACCTGGCTTCCCGATCTGACCGCGCGCCTGCTTCGCGTCGGCGGCATCGCGGTCAGCGGCACGCCGCTCGATCACCCACAGTTGCAACGCCTCCCGCCGCCCCCTTCGGTACCCGCCGATCGCTATTTTATCTGTAGGCGCGTGTGAGGGGCCGAGACGACCCCAATCTTCAGGGGCCCCAAGGGGCCCTAATCTTCAGGGGATCGTATATACTGCTATCTCTCGCTCGATGCCGCGCAGCGAGACTTCGTGAGGCACAGGCGTCAGCGCGTTCCTGCGCAACAGATCAGCGGTGAGATTGTCGTCGACCACCGCGCGGGTGGCGAAGATCGCCTGTGCGTTGGCCAGGTTCTGGACCCGTGAAGCAATGTTGACCGTCTGGCCGAAATAGTCCTGTCGCTCGTTCATGGACACGGCGATGCAGGGGCCGGCATGGACTCCGATCTTGAGCAGCAGATCCTCGCGCCCGCTCTTGTCATTGAGCGCACGCATGGCATCGCGCATCCTGAGGGCCGCGGCAATCGCACGATCAGGCGTCGCGAAGGTCGCCATCACTGCATCACCGATCGTCTTCACCACCGCGCCTGCCTCCGCGGCGACGATCTCGTGCAGAACCTGGAAATGCGCGCGCACGAGATCGAAGGCGGAAAGGTCCCCCACCCGCTCGTAAAGCGCGGTCGATCCGCGCAGGTCGGTGAACAGGAAGGTCAGGCTGGTGATCTTCAGGCGCTGGTTGATGTCGAGCGTATCCGTGCGATAGAGATCGCGAAACGTCTGGTTGGTGAGCAGGCGCTTGGCGGTGAGAAAGGGCCGGCGTTTGCCCAGCAAATCATGCAATGCCTGGCCGGCGATGAAGACCGTCGGCAGCACGCGGGTGTCGGTCCTGTTTTCCAGCGAAATGCGCAACGGGCCGGGCCGCATCTCCAGAGTCTGGTTTTGGACATGGTCGCGGTCGAAGACCAAAGAGAGGCTTCGGCGCTCCTTTGTTGGTTCGCCCTTCACGTCGATGAACTGCGCTGAATGGGTGACCGGCTCGAAGACGATGATGAATTCGGACGGAAGCTGTATGGGCAGAACCGCCTTTTCACCGGGAGCAAGTTCGATATCCTCCAGCGAGAACGCTTCGATCGTCTTCGCGAAATCTTCTTCCGGCAGATCAACGCCGGACGCCCAGTAGATTTGGCTGAAATATTCCACCATCGGCAGTTCGTGTGGATTGTGGGCGGCAATCCTGCGCACGCGGGGACTCACGGTGAATGTCACCTCGACCATCTCGTCGAGGGTCGGCGAATAGCCCTCGGAGCACAGCGCGCAGGTGTATTCGTCCTTCTGCAGGGTTTTCAGCGTGGCGTTGGTGTCGAGCACGCCGCCACAGCCGGGGCACAGAACATTCCAGGAAATGTCGAAGATGCCCACCCGCGCCGCGTGGAGAAAGGCGCCTATGGTCCGCTCCTCGTCGAGGCCATGCTTGCTGGCGAAGGCTGGCGCATTGATGCGGCAAAGTTCGCGGTCCTTGCCCTCCGAGATGGTCCGCTTGATCGCGTCGATTGCCAGTGGATCGACATCGGTCGATTGCCGCAGAAGCGAGAACAGATCCTGAGCTTCGTTCATCGTGCAGGCTCCGGAAAATGCGCCCTCGGGGCGTGTTGACCGGACCGGTCTTTGGTCCAAGTGCTCAATCTTACTTCGAAACGGACCGTACGGCTATCGAATGGATAAGCCCTGGTGGCAGTTCAATTTCCATTCGGCGGATTTTCATCGGCGGCAAGCGGCACTATGGTGGTTCACGGGCATTCATCTTTGGGGCTTTCTCCCATGCCGACATCCAACAACCCGCCATTTCCCGCGGCCCTGCGCCTGTTCTCCGCGGCGGTCATCATCGTCCTGATCGTGGGCGCTGGCCTGTTTTTTGCGCCTGTGCTAGTCAAGCCGCGCTGGCCTTGGGCCGTCACGCCGTTCAATGCCCGCTTTCTCGGCGGCTTCTACACCGCCGAAATGGTCGTGATGGCGGCGCTGCTGTTCTGGAATCGCTGGTCGCCCGGCAGGCTCGTGCTCGTCATGGCCTTCATCTTCACCGTCATCGTCTCGGTGGCTTCGTTCATCAATCTCGGCTATTTCAACTTCGAGCGCAAAGCGCCCTGGCTCTGGTTTTTGGTCTATCTTGCTTCGGTCGCGGTATCCGGGCTGTTCCTGTGGCGGGCAAGGGCCCGTCCTTCTGCAAAAGGCGCGATCTTAAACCCCGCATGGCGCGGCTACATGCGGATGGAATCGGCGGTCCTCGGGCTCTATGGCGTCGGCCTGTTGCTGTTTCCCCTGACATTCAACAGCATCTGGCCCTGGCCGGTCGATGCCTTCCACGCTCAGGTCTACAGCGCCATCTTCCTCGCCGGTGCGGGCGGCACATATCTCGTCTGGAAAAGCGCGCCGCCCGAGGAACTGCTGGTGCTCGGCTTGGCGCAGTTTCTGGTTGGCCTGCTTGCCATCCTTGGCCTCGTCATCACCGACGCGGCGGTGCACCGGATCGACTGGACGGCGACCGGGACATTGTTCTGGCTCGCCCTTTTCGGCTGGATCGGGATCAGCGGCGCCTTCAAACTCTACGCCGCCTCCCGGTATTTTGGCTCGCAATCGGCATCATAGGTTGCAGAGAAGGCTGGATTTCCAGATGACGTCCGGTGCATCGTGCCGGGCCGATTGCCTTCGCCGGGAACGCCATGACCAGTACGACCTCGCCATCTTCCGACAAAATCCAGCCGCAGCTCCGATCCGTCCGGCCAAGCGATGCGGAGGCGCTTTGCGCTATCTTCAACATGCCGGGCTTCCGCTGGGGCACACTCAGGATGCCCTTCGAGATGGTCGAGCAGGTGGAGCGGCGCATCGCCAAGTCCGGCCAGGAAACCACCTGGATCGTTGCGGAGTTGGACGGCAAGGTCGTCGGCCATGGCAGCCTGGTCGTGCAGGGTTCGCCGCGCCGTTCGCATATCGGCGAGATCAATATCGGCCTTGACGATGCCTTTGTCGGCAAGGGCATCGGCTCTGCCATACTTAGCGCGCTGCTCGACGTGGCCGACAACTGGCGGGCCCTGAAGCGGGTCGAGTTGACCGTCTATGCCGACAACGAACCAGCCATCCGCCTCTACAAAGGCCACGGCTTCGAGGTCGAAGGCCGGCATGTGAAGGCCGGTTTTACCGACGGGCAGTACCACGACCTCCTGAGCATGGCACGGCTGCGGTTCTGATGACCGCCGTCTTTGATCCAACCCCTACGCCTCCGGCGGAAATTCTGGCTGTGCTGTCGCTGCTCTGCCCGGAAGTCGTGCGTGACATCGAGCAGAACTGGAATGCACCGGTTTCCGATTACGCCCGCCATCTGTGGCGGCCGGTGGCAAGGCCTGCATCGGCCCCGACGATCGCTGCCCGCTCGATCCTGCGCGAAGTCCTGCATCAGCGCCTTGGCGTGATCATGCAGCCTGAAGAGATCGGCAAGGCCCTCGAAGAGTTCGAGGACAGACCGGTGATTCAGTCCGGCCTGCATTGCCTGCTTCTGATGGACAGGATCACCTTCGATGCCCTCCTGCTTGCCTGGCTCGGCGCGGTCGAAAACGGGCTGTCGGCCTTCTTCGGTTTCATGGGAACGACGATGACCATGGAGACAATTGGCCGGGAGGGGCCGGGATGGCTCGACGTCGGCGACGACAAGGTCAACCTGTTTGGCATGGGACGCCACAAACTGTGCCGCAAAAGCGCCTGCGTGGCCGGTCCCGTCTCCCTCAACAAGCGCGCGCTCGAGGCAGTGGGCGATGAAACGGATGCCAGCCGCTGGCTGGGCACATTGCTTGCCAGCCAGGACAAGGTGTTTGGAACCGCCGCAGACGCGCTGACAGCCCTCAACGAGGATCTGGTCGCCGATTGGGATCGTTCCGGCATGGCCCTGCCGGTTTTCATCGATGATCGGCTCGCCGCTTCTGCCATGGCGCGGCATCTAGAAAATGACGGCAGCCTTCTTTCCAGGCTGCTCATTGAGCCCGCAAGGCGCCAGCGTCTCGAACGTGCCTTGCAAGAGGCCGAATCGAGCCCGTTTGGCAGATTCCTGCCTAATGCCACGGCCTATTTCTGGGGCATCCGCGAGGAGCGCGTGCGCAAGCTCGTCCTCGATAACGGGCGTCTGATCGAGCCTGACAGGCCGCATGGTCTTTCCATCCCGTTCGAGCGGCCGCACCTCAGGCAGGCGCTGTTGGACGGCGTGCTGCTGCCGAACTTGTTCCTGACGTTCCTCGTCCTTGCCATATTGCCGCGTGTCCGGGTTGTGGGCGGCCTGAGACAGATTGGCTATGTAGCGCTTTTCCACTCGATTCTGCTGGCTGCGCTGGACGAAAACGCGCCGGAAGAGCGCGATTTGGCTACGGAGCTGCAGGTCCGGGAAAATGCCTGGGGCATGCGGGTCATCGACGAAAAGATTTCGGTCCGCGAGCAGCTTGCCGGCCTGCCGGAAGGGGCGCTCTTCCCGGACCTGCTCCGGCAATACCGATCGCGCACATTTGCTGAGACGACCGGCGACCTGAGATTGGTTCGCGAAAACGCCCGATGGCGCAAGATCGGCCAAGCAGTGATCAAGGGGACCTGAGCCTCACTTAAGGCCTCCTTCCAGATTGGTGCACAACGGCAAGCGACGGCGACTATCGGTGAGCGACCGACCGCTTCATTCGAGCACCGCCTCGACAATGGCAACAAAGTCATCAAGCGAGCGATCCCCGCGAATCTCGATGCGTGGAAGGTCGATGGGATCGCAATCGAGATCCGCCGGCCCATGTCTACCGCCGAAGCCGATCCGATAACCGCACTCCTTGGCAAGCTGTCCAAGCCGTCGGTCGGTGACGGAGAATGGTGCCGCGAACGCCGTGGTTGGCCGACCGGTCCACCGTTCGATGAACATACGAGAGCGCAGGAGCTCGGCGGCCAGGTCACAGCTCGACAGGCCATCGATCGCGCGATGCGTCGCCAGATGGCTTCCGAAAAACGCACCTTCGGCCGAGAGGCGTCGCACCGTCGCGGCGTCCATAAGCCGCGTCGGCGGACCGATATCGGCGTCCCACTTTGCACTTTCGCCCACCAGATCTGTCACCAGGAAAACTTCCGCGGTCAGGTCGTTGGCGCGCAAGATCGGCCAGGCATGGTCGGCAAAGTTCTGGAAGCCGTCGTCGAAGGTGATGAGCACCGGGCGGCCAACGAAAGGGTGACGGTTGGCGATGGACTGTTCCAACTGCTCGGACCCAATCGCGTGAAAGCCATTTGCGCGCAGCCGCGCCATCTGGCTGGCGAATGCTGCGGGCGTGAGCCGAAAACGGGCGAGCGCGGCCGGGCCATCATCGGCGACGCTGTGATACATCAGGACAGGGACACGCTGCCGCCGCTCGCTACGGGCGACGTCGCGGCGCAAGGCCCGCGCCCCGCCCCAGACGATATTTCGCGCGACGCCGATTTCGATGGGCGCGCGGATTGGCACATGATCGATCACCGGTTCCGTCGCCACATCGTCCGGCGACAGGCGGCGGAAGCGGTCTATGCGGTAGAGCTCGGTCTGGATCGATTGCTCAAGGACGAGGCCTTCGGTCGCCGCCAGCGTCTCCGAGATCGCTTGCGCACCGAATGTGTTCCAGTCGAAGCCCGTCCTTTCAACATTGTCACGCAGCACGAATGCGTGTGCGCTGATGAAACTGCCGCCAGGCGCCAACGCCCCAGCGAATTTTTTGGCGATGCGCTGCAACTCGGTGAGATCATCCAGGTAGTAGAGCACCTCCGAACAGAAGATCAGATCCATCTCATCCGGCAGCGCGTCGGCGGAGAAATCCAGTACACCGAATTCAATGTTCGGCTGATCGCTGCATCGCGCACGGGCCCGCTCGATGGCTATGGCGGAGATGTCAGTTGCAGTCAGATGGCCCACACGCGGCGCCAGCTGCCGTGTGAAGTGGCCCTCCGCGCAGGCCAGCTCAAGCGCCCGTCCGATGGGACCAGCAGGCAGGATTTCGAGCTGCCGCTGATATTTTTCCTGCTCATAGGGCGAGCCGTACTTCCACGGGTCCTCGGTCGCGAAATAGCTGTTCCAGAACGCCGTGCGATCACTCCTGTCCGCGGTCCGTGCTCGGCGCGGCGTTGCAGGAGGTGGTGCAGGTTCGGCGCTTGATCGAACCAGCTCCCGCGCTTCAGCGGCCAATTGGGCGAGTTTGCCGAAGTGGCTGTCCGGATCGAGCCGACGTTCGCCTGCGGACAACAATGCCTCGGCTGCAAGCGCGTTTGACGTGTCGGCACCAGCGCCCTTTTGCCGTACAGGCGATCGTCTCGAAAGCCTTGCGGCACTGTCTACAATCCGCTCAGGGGGCACGATATCCAGGATCAATCCAATCCAATGATCCCCGGTCACTGTCCCGAGTACGCCGAACTGCACGACAGCCTCGATCTGGCCATCGATCATCAGATAGGCGTAGATTTGATCGATTCCTTCCGGAAGGTCGATCGAGGTCGGATTTCGAGCGTCGACACGAATTCCGAGTGTCCGCGCCAGTCTGCGCGGCGCGGCAAGATCGTCGACGTCGAGAAGCATTTGCTCAAGGTGATACTGGACGCGGCGAGCGGCGACGGGATTGTCCCAGACTTTGCCGAGTTCGATGATCAACTCGGTGAGGGAGCCGCCGAACCTGTCCCAACTGGCAGCCAATTGCGCTGGCACCGAAAGGCTTCCAACCATAAGGCCATCGAAGACCACCGTGGCGATCTCACGCGCCCACTTACGTCCTGCCGGGAGCGCGCGCAGGGACTGCGGGTTGATCGAGTGCCAGCCGCGGCCGCAATCCGACGCGGCGTTCCACAACGCGAACCACGCGAGTGCTTCGGAAGCGGTGCTGCCGTTCGCCGAGATCGCTCCATTGGCGTGTGCCGGTGCTGGGTGTTTGACCCTGGGATCAGCAGAAAAGCCGCGGGCGATCACGATTTCCGCATCTAGCATCATCTGTGTCGAATTGCGGGAGAGCGCGTTGGGGCTGATCCGACAGTAAGCGAGCGGCTCGTCGACCATCACCCAATTTTTGCCTAGACGTGCGAGGCGCTGCCACAGATCCCAGTCCTCGCAGGTGCGCAGCGACACATCGAAACCGCCCAACTCGACAATTGCCTCCCGATCGACCAGAAGCGCGTGAGTGCGAATGGCACACCGGCGGGCGAATGTTTCGAAGGGCTGGATCGCAACCTCCGTTGAAATGCTCGAAGGAGTGAGTTCGCCATCGGGCATCACGCGCCGAGAACCGCAATAGGCGGCCACTGCATCGGGCGCGGTTTTCAGTGCGGCCAGCATTTTTGCAAGGAAGCTGGCATCCACCCAATCGTCAGCATCCAGAAACATGAGCCAGTGGCCGCGCGCTCTCGAAATCCCGCTGTTGCGCGCGCCGGCGGCGCTATACGCGCAAGACCTCAACGTCCGAAATCGGGCATCGTGCTCCACATAACCGGCGATGATGGCAGGGGTGCTGTCCGTGGAGGCGTCGTCGATGATGATTGCCTCCCAATCCAATATTTCCTGATCGAGAAGGCAATCGAGTGCGCGCGCCAGCGTCACCTCCGCATTGTGCGCAGGAACCACGATTGAAACCAAAGGATTATGCGCCACGCCGTCTTACCCGCGCCTGGTTCGAAGGCAGAACAAAAGTCCGGAAACATAGCCTGCGATTGCCTGCCAAAGGAAGCGGTCGTCAGGGACGATGTTCAACGGCGATCCGCCCGTCGACCCATCGTCTACCGCGACCATGCTCAGTACGTGGTAGGCCTGCCGGCGGATGCTGACAAGCGTTGCGCCGATGGTTTGCTCGGCATCGAACATCGAGACCACACCGGCTGCGGTAGCATCGTCGTGGATCATCGAGCTTTCGTTTTCTTCTGCAAGAGTCGGCGGATGACGGCATCGGATGGCAGCACCGCTCTGTCAAGATCGGGGCGAATTAGGGCAGGCAAAAACGCTTGAAGACAGGGCTGAATGGCAAGCGCTCATGCCCTCGTGGTATAGGCTTGGGATCCTGGTGCCGGGCGTCGGTCTAGCTCGCAACGATGAAGTCTTGCACCTCAACATCTGTTTCTCCAAGGTAGGGCAACAACGGACATAATGTCGTCGCTTGTCGATTTTGACCAGAAGGTTAACAGCACGGTGCCACTCATGATTGGACGATCGGGAGCCACGAACCTGGCGCGCCCGGCGCAGCGTCTCGGGTACCTGACGGCGATGCTGGTCCTGGTTGCCAGGCCGCTCGTCTTTGGGATCGCCCTCTTGTTGGCTGGCCAGGCACAGGCGCAGGCGCCGGCGACCGTCCCGCCTGAAAGGGTCAAACAGCTGTTCGAGCTTCTCGACGATCCAACAGTGAAGGCCTGGGTGGCTGAACAACGAAATCAGGACGCCGGATCGACGGGCACGCCTGCCGAGGCAGGGGCTTCGCCGACCGACGCATCGTCCGGCGCCGTGGCCGCACCGGGCCAGATGAATACGATGGCATCCTCGACGCTCGATCGGGTCAGGCACCATATCGAACGAATCGTGCGAACCTTGCCCCTGCTGCCAGGCCAGTTCGCGCGCGTACGCGCAGAGACGATGCAGGACATGTCCAGCAAGGGGTCCGCAAGCGTATTTATGCTGATTGCGATGTTCATTGCTGCCGGCCTGGCGCTCACTTGGGCAACGTATAAAGTCACACGTCCATTTCGTCTTTGGATTATCGTGCAACCGAAGGATACGCCAATCGGGCGAGCCAAGAAGATTGGTGGTCGCGCGCTTTATTCCAGCATGCTGATTGTCTCTTTCGCACTGGGCAGCGCCGGCGCGTTTATGTTGTTCGACTGGCCGATGCTTATCCGCGAGATTGTATTGACATTCCTGATGGCGGCGGTCCTCACATGGGGTGTGCGCATGTACGTCATGGCCATGCTCGTCCCTTCCTTCATGAACGTCGAGAACGCCGTCGAGGTTCGGGGTTTGCCGATCACCAACGTAGTGGCGGACCATTGGTCCTATTGGCTGCCCCGGATCGTCGGCGTCTTCGCCTTTTTCGGCGCCGCGTTTATCCTCTTGCCGGGTCTCGGCATCGATCAGGACGGAATGATGGTCCTGTCACTGGGCGCCGATTTCGTGCTGCTGCTGCTGTTGCTGCTTGCCATCTGGCGTCGGCCAAGAACGCAGCGAGACGGTGTGCGCCACAGCGGTCACACGGAAGTGACATGGTTGTTGACTGCTTATTTCGTCGTCCTGTTCCTGCAGCGTGTAGCCGGGCTCTATATATACTTCTGGTTTACCTTCGCCGCATTCTTCCTGCCGTTCGCAATCGTGCTGACACAGCGCGGGGTTAATTTCGTCCTGCGGCCGGGTTCGGAAGATGTCGGCCGGCCTACGATCCCGGCGGTGACGATCGCTGTCATCGATCGCGGAATCCGGATGATTTTGATCCTGGCGGCGGCTTACTTTCTCGCGGGTGTCTGGGGTCTGAACATGCAGTCGATGCGCGACAGCGATACGACGACGATGTTCATTTTGCGAGGCTTGATCAATGTCGTGGTCATTGCCCTCGCAGCCGATTTCGGCTGGTCGATCATCAAGGCTTTGATCGAACGGAAGCTGGGCATCGAAATACCGCACCCTGTGATCAGCGACGAGGACGTCCCGATCCTCGATCCGCAGCAGGCGCGGCTGAACACGCTCTTGCCGATCCTCCAGAACATGCTGCTCGCATTGATCGTTGTGATGGCGGTGCTGATGATGCTCGCCTCCATGGGTATCCAGATCGGCCCGCTGATCGCTGGCGCTGGCGTCGTCGGCGTCGCGGTGGGCTTTGGCGCACAAACCGTCGTCAAGGACGTCATTTCAGGCGTGTTTTTTCTGCTCGATGATGCGTTTCGTGTCGGCGAATATATTTCCTCGGGCAATTACAAGGGGACGGTGGAAAGTTTTTCGCTGCGCTCGGTGAAGCTGCGCCACCATCGTGGCCCGCTGTTCACGATACCTTTCGGTGAACTCGGGGCAGTCCAGAACCAGAGCCGTGACTGGGTTATCGACAAATTCAACATCACCGTTGGCTATGACACCGATATCGACTTCGCTCGCAAGCTGATCAAGCGCATCGGCCTCGAACTGGCGGAAGATCCGGAGTTCAAAAACTGGGTGCTCGACCCAATCAAGATGCAGGGTGTGCAGGAGTTCGGCGAATACGGCATCGTGTTGAGGGTCAAGGCCATGACCAGACCGGGAGGCGCCTTCGGTATGAAACGCAAATTCTATGTGCGCCTGCGCCAAGTCTTCAAGGAACAGGGCATCGAGCTCCCATTCCCGACCGTCCACATCCAGGGGCTGCAGACCCCACATGAGGCAGAGAATGCGCCATTGGAGGTCACACCCGAGTTGCAAATGGCTGTCGCGCAGTCGCACACCAATCGGCGCAGGAAAAAAGCCAGCACAACGGAGTAGGAAGACTGTGACATCTACCGGCGGCTTGCGCGCATCGCCCATGGCAGGGATCGCCTTCTATCTTCAACTGTTTAAGCCGAAAAAAGCGTAACGAGCCTCGCCGATCCCGACTATACTCTGACAGCTGCCGGCAGTGACGTGGCCTTTGCGTCAAACTCTATATGCCGGTACGGCAGCGATCTTGCCGTTATGGCGGTCGATATTGAAAGTCAGGATGAGTGGCCTTGATCACGCGTCTCCTCATCTCAACGCTAGCAGGTGGCAAGAGGGAACTTTCGCAACGATGGCCACGGCGCCGTCCGGACCGGCAGCGCTCTGCCCCAGGACCGCACCGATCGCTCAATGCCCATTTTGCACTGCCGCTTGCTGGTCGACGGCTATCGGTTCATCCTTGTGATACCCTGGCCGTGAAGTGCGTAGCTAGATCACACCGTCACGGCCCCTAGCGAGGTCTTGTTCTATGGACTGCTCAGGCTGCGGTTTCGAGGTTGAGAGCGGTTACGCTTTCTGTCCGAGGTGTGGTAGGCGCCAGCCCGTGCTTTGCGCCAGTTGCGGCTATCCCTGCGCACCTGATTTCGAGTTCTGTCCGAAATGTGGGGCAAGCGTCGGTGCGTCCGCAAAAGCCGTCGAACGGCCTGCTCCGACACCAAGCCAGACCATTGTGCCGCCTTCTCGGACTCCGTCGCTGCTTGCGAACATCGAACGCGAAGAAGGGCTGCATCCCGTCTCTGACGCCGATCGCCGGACGGTAACGGTCCTGTTCGCCGACCTTTGCGGCTTCACGACACTCAGCGAGCAACTCGACCCCGAGGTCATGCAAGCGCTGCAGAACGAACTGTTCAAGGAATTGACCGCGGCCGTCCGAAACTTTGGTGGCTTCGTCGACAAATTCATCGGCGATGCACTGCTCGCTTTGTTCGGTGCGCCGGTCGCGCATGAGGACGATCCGGAGCGTGCGCTTCGCGCCGCTCTCGACATGATCGCCCGGACGGCGCGGTTGGGCGAAGGCACCTCCCACTCCGGCTCGCCTCTGTTACTCCACATCGGCATTAACACGGGTCCTGTTGTTACTGGCGGATTGGGCATCGGCACCGCCAAATCCTATTCGGTTACCGGCGACACGGTGAATACGGCGCAACGTCTCCAATCGCTCGCCGCGCCGGGTGAGGTGCTGGTAGGCGAGCTCACTCACAGGCTGACCCGGCATGCCTTCTCTTACGAGCCGCTGGGTGATGTCGTGCTTCGCGGCAAGGCTGGCAGTGTGCTCGTCCATCGACTCGATGCCCCGCTAGCGGCGCCGCGTGCAGCGCGTGGGCTCGACGCGCTCGGCCTCAGCGCGCCGATAATAGGTCGTGGTGCGGAGCTCAACAGAATGCTGGCGAGCCTTGACCAGGCGTGTGGCGGCTCGGCCCAACTTGTGCGCCTCGTCGGAGAAGCCGGTATCGGGAAATCGCGGCTGGTGAAGGAGTTCGTCGCCCGCGTCGGCGATGAGGATCGTTTTCGCAACGTCGCTGTGCGGCAGGCCACCTGCTCACCGCTGGGCGAACAATCATTTGGCGCCTTGGGTGCGGTGGTGCGCAGCGCTGCCGGGATGATGCAAAACGACAATGGGGACGAAATGCGGGAGAAGCTCGCAGCCTTGCTTACCGATCTCGGCCTGCAGGGCGAGGAGGCAAAGCGATTGATGCCTCTGCTCTACCATGTGCTTGGCCTTGGCGACCCCGATGCCACGTTGCAGCATGTCGAGCCCGAGCAGTTGCGGCGGCAAATTCTCTACGCAGTCCGCACGATCATCGAACGGCGGCTTGCGCTGTCACCGCTGTTGATTGTCGTCGAAGACCTGCACTGGGCCGATGCTGTGTCGCTTGAGGCGCTACGTTTCGTGATGGACAGGTTGGAACGCACGCGGTTGATGTTGCTGGTCACCCACCGTCCGGCGCCGGACAGCGGCCAGCTCGACTCAAGTCGGGTCAGTCATACAGCGCTGAGACTTTCGCCACTTAACAGTAATGACGGCCGCAGCCTGCTGGCGGCGCTTTTCGGCGAGAGCTGGGTAAACTCTGCAGGCGGGCTTCTCGAGCAAATCCTCGAGCGCGCGGGCGGCAACCCCCTTTTTCTAGAGGAGATCGTTCGCGGCCTTATCGATCGCGGTGTACTGATGCGCGAGGGCCAGCGATGGCGGACTGTGGCAGGCGAAGTCGCAACCGGCATTCCCGCCACTATCCAGGCAATGTTGCTTGCTCGCGTCGACCGGCTGCCCCAAGAGGTGCGCCGATTGGCCCAGGAAGCCGCGGTAATCGGCCCGCGCTTCGATGCCACGCTTCTGAAAACCGTGACAGCCGACCCCGGCCGGCTTGAAGCCGCCTGCGAAATGCTGTGCGATGCGGAAATCATCGAGGAAGTTGCCGGATCAGGCTCGGTCTCGTCGCAAAGCTACCGCTTTACGCAAACGTTGCTGCAGGACGTGATCTATCAGAATCTGCTCCTGCAACGCCGCACCGACATCCACGGGCGGGTCGGTGCTGCCTTGGAGAAAATGTGCGGCGGCAAGCCGGAACGACTCGAGGATTTGACAGTGCTCGGTCATCATTTCGCACAGAGCGCCGAACGGGAGAAGGGCGCGCATTACCTGCAGGCAGCGGGCGATCGCGCTCGCATGATATACGCCAACGATGACGCCCTTCGTCTCTACGAGCGAGCACTGACTGCGTTGGGCGCCGTCGGGCAAACGCCGCTCAAACTGGCAATTCAAGAGTGCATTGCCGATCTGAGCGGCCCGGCAGGCCACCGCGAGATCGCGCACAGCCACTATGACACGGTGTTGCAGGCATACCGCGAGTCAGGCGATCGTGTCGCTTCGGCGCGAGTTTTGCGTAAGATCGGCCGGCTGCTCTGGGACGTCGGCAAGCGGGACCACGCAGAATCCCGCTATGCTGAAGCGGCAGCGCTCCTCGATGGAGCGGATGCCCCGGTCGAGCAGGCGCATCTCTGGCAAGAACGTGGCCGACAGGCATTCCGTAGCGGAGATCATGCTCTCGCGGCAAAATGGGCAGACGCAGCGCTGGATTGCGTAGGCACTCTGACGACGGAACATGTCTCCGAGGTGGGGCGCGGTGCCACTCTTGTGACCGCCGAGGCACTCAATACCAAGGCTGTGGCGTTGGCTCGTCTTGGGCGAAACCATGAAGCCGTGCGTCAGGTTGAGCGTAGCATTGAATTGGCCGAAGCCGCCGGTCTGCTGGGCGCGGCCTGCCGCGGCTACACCAATCTCGGCGTGCTTTACACGACCATCGATCCGGCACGGGCGATGGAGGTCTGTCGGCGCGGTCTTGAAGTGGCGCGCCACATTGGTGATTTGGGCTTCCAGGCGCGCCTCCTCGCCAATTTGGCGGTCGCTTGTTGTACCTTCACGGATCGCTGTCCAACGGAGGGCGTGCCTGCTGCCGAGAAGGCCATCGAGATCGACCGGGCACTCGACCAGCGCGAGCACCTGCCGGTGCCGTTGATCGTGCTTGGGCAGATCCACCAGTGCAACGGCCGTCCGGAACTGGCGGTTGGCTTGTTCAACGAAGCACTGGAGGTAGCCCGCGAAACGGCCGAACCCCAACTGCTGTTTCCGTGCTATGATGGTCTTGCAACGCTTAATCTCGACCTCGACAATCTGGCCGAGGCCGAACGCTACTTTTCCTTGGCGCAGGGTGTATGCGCCCAGCACGGGCTCGACCCGGAGACGCTTGTGGTGCTGCCTTTTCTCGATTAGCCGGGGTTGGAGGTTGAAATGTCCGCGCGCAGTGACTTGGTACCGCTTCAACCGGGCGACCGGGCGCCAAACGTGGTACTCGACGCCATTTCCCAGGAAGGCAAGATCGCGCTTGACGACTTTCGCGGGCATAAACCGGTCCTTGTTGGCCTGTTTCGAGGTCTGCATTGTGCGTTTTGCCGGCGCCATATCGCCGCCCAGGCGCGGCTTGATCCGGAACTGCGTGAAAAGGGCGTGCAGAGCCTGACGGTGGTCAACACGCCGATCGAACGGGCGCGTCTCTATTTCCGCTACCACCCGATGCCAAATCTGCTTGCGGCGTCCGACCCTGAACGCGCTTCACATCGTGCTTTTGGACTGCCCAATCTCGAATTCACCGAAAACGAGACGAACTGGCCGTACAAGGTCTCGATGGCAATGGCGAAGGATATGCGGGTCGACTTACCAGGCGAGTTGCCCGGTCCCATGGATCCTTTTGCGGCCAGCGAATTCCTCGGCAAGAAGGACAATTACGAAGTGACCGAAGCCGACGAGCAGATGATGGCAACGGGACACGGACAATTGATAGGTCAATTCCTGCTGGACCGGCAGGGGATCGTCCGGTGGAGCTTCACGGAGGTTCCAGAGGGTGGGCGATACATGTTTGGAGCTCCAAACCCGCAGGAGTTGATGTCAGCAGTGTCCCAAGTCGCCCAATAGAGACCCTTGCAGGAGTAAGTTGCGGCGATGCGCACGCAATCGCGTCTATCCCCGCATGATGCGATAGACATTTGCATCGCCCTCGACACCGAGGTCTGCACGCAGCATCGTTGTGGTGCCTGCGGCAGGAACGTCATGCCCCGCACGGTCCGCCGACCTATGTCTGCTGCCGAAGCCGGTTCGATAGCCGCACTCCTTAGCCTGCCAAGCCGTCGGTCGGTGACAGAGAAGGGTGCCGCGAACGTCGCGGTTGGGTCCACTTTTCAATAACTACAAGAGAGCGCAGGAGTTCGGCGGCAAGCTCAGAGCTCGACAGACCGTCGATCGCGCGATGCGTGCCGAACTGCAGCACAGCTCTGTCAAGATCGGGGCGAATTAGAGCCAGGCGAAAAGCCTTGAAGACGGGCCGTAAGGAAGCGCTCATAGAGTTTCAATGAAGATATAGGTTAGTCGCAATTCATATCGACCTCATTTCATATAACGTATCACTACTCATTTCGGCGTAGATTGCCGAGTGGTCAATTGGATTTGCCGGCTATTTCCGTTGTCAAAAATAGGTACCAAGAGCGAACTCAATCGTAGGTTGTGCATTGCCCAAAAGACGAACAAGGGACGCACGAATCGGATTGCGCCAAGGGATTCCGGCTTGCAGACCTGGTATTTGTCTGACATGATTTCGCGTTTTCAAGTTTTGTTCTGGTCAATGGGGCGTCTGGATGGCTAAGGAATCTTCGAATGCCGCTTCTTCGGCAAATAAAGTGGACGGAAACCTGATCGGTAATGCAGAGGGAAACGGGCTGAACTTCGTGGTGGGCCAGGCTCGCGAGGGCGGGGCCTCGGGCGACGCTGTAGGTGTCGACAAGATACGCGATCTGCTGTTCGGCAACCAGATGCAGGACTATGACCGCCGCTTTTCCAAGCTTGAAGAACGGGTCTTGCAGCGCTTCAAGGATGTCGAATCGGAAGCCAAGCGCAATCTCGAAATGTACGAGTCAAATGCAAAGAAGCAGGTCGATTCGCTTGCGGGGCAATTGCGGAACGAAAAAGATTCACGAGCCGATGCCGACAAGGAGATTGACCGGAATCTTCGCGAGCAAAACCAGGCCCTCGAAAAGCAGGTGCGCGCGTTGTCGGACCAATTGAGCGAGCTTGAGCGCGACGTTGCGGACCGGATAAATCGAAACGATCATTTGCTGCGTGAGGAAATCAAGCAGAAGAATGAAGGCGTTCAGTTGCTGATAGAGAAAATGTTTGCCGATCTCAGCAACGTCAAGACCGACCGAAATCTTCTGGCTGGCCTGTTTGTCGAGGTTGCAAAATGTCTGAATCAGGACCCCGTCGGCAGCAAGAGCAACTCGGACCGTAGCTGGAAAGTGAGTTGATGGGACCTTGACGTCAACCGTCGACCCGATCACCCTTCCGCAAAGAACAGCCTCGAACGATACAGAGATTGATCGCGAGGCTCTGGCTCGCCTTTTGATCGAAATTGCCCGGAATGTTGATCCGGACTACCGCGCGCGTTTCGACGGAGTTCCAACCGCCGATCCTCGCATGGAAACGCTGCGCCAATTGCTGGTCAGCCGCGAAATTTCAGAGCTTTCACGAGTTACCCATCTGCTGGACGAACCGGAGCAGCTCGCGGCAGCCGTGGGCGACGTTCTTTCCAGTGCGGCCGCACGAGCACCTCATGCGCAACTCGGCGAGGCCCTTGCGCCAGCTGTTGAAAGGGCTGTGCAACGGTCAATCCAGAAGAGCCCGCGCACGCTGACAGATATATTATACCCAGTGTTTCTGCCGGCAATTCGCAAGTCGATCGGGGAAAAGATCGACCAGACCTTTCAGTCGTTGAATGAAACTTTGAGACACATCTTTACCTGGCATGGGCTCAAGTGGAGATTTGAATCGTGGAGAACTGGAGCTAGCTTCTCAGAAGTTGTTCTGAAACATTCTCTTATCTATCGTGTGGAGCATGTCTTTCTCATTAACCGGAATTCCGGTCTTTTGATAGCGCATGTAACTGCCGATAATGCAACTAGCGAAGATCCTCAACTCATTTCTTCGATGCTCAGTGCAATTCAAGATTTTGTGAAAGATTCGTTTAACGAGAAAGAGCAGAGCGGCCTGGACACAATTCGTTTTGGCGACCTTCGTCTCTGGTCGGAAGTTGGACCGTTTGCGACCCTGGTTTCGGTGATCCGAGGAAATCCGCCAGAGGAATTGCATGAAATCGTTCGCGATGTATTGCTTCGCATCCATGATGAATGCTCGCAGGCTTTAGAGCAGTTTGACGGCGACAGTTCGCAGTTGGCCGGCATAGAAGCGCAGTTGCAGACCTGCGTTGAACTGAAGCAGGAGGAATCAAACCAGGGATTTCCGTGGCTGGTGGTGGCTGCAGCCCTACTGATTTTGATTCCGGCAGGCGGTTGGTTCTTTCTTTCCTGGCAATCCGGGCAGCGCTGGCAGGCCTATGTGTCGCGACTGGAGACCCAGCCTGGCATCATCGTTGCAGAACAAAAGATACGCGGCGGCCAATTCTATATTGCCGGCCTGAGAGACCCGCTTGGCGCCGACCCGCAGTCGCTGTTGTCTGGAACGCAGGTCGATCCCGCCCGCGTTCATTCACAGTGGCAATTGTATCAGAGCCTTGAGCCGGAGTTCGTGTTGAAGCGGCTGACGGCGTCGCTGACCCCGCCCGATACAGTACGACTTTCGATCGTCAACGATCGCATCGTTGCCGAGGGTGAGGCTCCCGACACCTGGATAGATCGGGCGCGCGCAGCCGCCCGCCAGCTTTCGGCAGGCGGACCGGAATTCGACATCTCCAAGGTTCGTGATGTGAGCCCCGAAGCACGCGCCGCGGAGCACTGGCAGGCCTATGTGTCGCGACTGGGGACCCAGCCGGGCATCATCGTTGCAGAACAAAAGATACGCGACGGCCAATTCTATATCGCCGGCCTGAGAGACCCGCTTGGCGCCGACCCGCAGTCGCTGTTGTCTGGAACGCAGGTCGATCCCGCCCGCGTTCATTCACAGTGGCAATTGTATCAGAGCCTTGAGCCGGAGTTCGTGTTGAAGCGGCTGACAGCGTCGCTGTATCCGCCGGATACAGTACGACTTTCGATCGTCAACGATCGCATCGTTGCCGAGGGTGAGGCTCCCGACACCTGGATAGATCGGGCGCGCGCAGCCGCCCGCCAGCTTTCGGCAGGCGGACCGGAATTCGACATCTCCAAGGTTCGTGATGTGAGCCCCGAAGCACGCGCGGCGGAGCACTGGCAATATTATGTGTCGCGACTTGAGGCCCAACCGGGGATCATCGTCGCCCAACAAACGGCGAGGGGCGGACATTTCTACATTTCCGGCCTGAGAGACCCGCTTGCCGCCGACCCGCAAGCTCTGCTGTCCGGAACGGAGGTTGATCCTGACCGCGTTCATTCACACTGGCAATTCTATCAGAGCCTCGATCCGAAGTTCGTGGTGAAGCGGCTGACGGCGTCGCTGACCCCGCCGAAATCGGTCCAGCTTTCGATCATCCAGGGTCGCATCGTTGTCGTGGGTGAGGCTCCTGCCGCCTGGATCAACCGGGCGCAGGCCGCCGCCGAACAACTTTCGGCGGACGGAGTGGTTCTGGATGTCTCGCAGCTGCATGAGCTGGACCTTGCAGAACTCAATCATTTGAGAGAGGCGATCCAGACGACCGATATATTCTTCTCTTCCGGCAAAGTTGTGCCGGGACCAGAGCAGATTCCGGTTCTCGACAGATTGGCGGGTCAAATAAAGGAATTCGCCCAAGATGCCCGCAAGTCAGGCGTAACAGCGCGGTTCATGTTGACCGGCCATTCGGACGCCACGGGCCGTGAGACGGCCAACGCGTCGATCAGCGCCGCCCGCGCCGAGACAGTTCGTGCGCTTCTCAACAAGCGCGGCGTCGCTCCGGAACTACTGCTGGTTCGGGGCGCGGGCACCTTTGAACCGGCGGTGCCTGAAAATAGTCAAACCGGTAGCTCCACCAATCGCCGGGTTTCGGTTACGGTAAACCTGGATTAGGGCGGAGCCCAAGATGTTGCAAAAAAAGATCTGTATGTTGGGCGGGTTCTCTGTCGGAAAGACCAGCCTGGTTCGCAGGTTTGTGCAAAGCATCTTTTCAGAAACCTACTTGACCACGGTAGGAGTGAAAATCGACAAGAAGAGTGTCGCACTCCCGGACAAAACAGTGGATCTGATCTTGTGGGACTTGGCCGGCGAAGACGATATCGGCTCATTCCGCGTCAGCCATGTGCGGGGTGCGACAGGGCTCGTGCTTGTCGTCGACGGAACCCGCGCCGCTACTCTTGCCGCCGCGCTCACGCTGCGCGAGCGGGTCGAGGCCGAATTCGGTGCTATGCCGTTTGTATTGCTGTTCAACAAATCCGATCTGGCCGATCAGTGGGTAATACCGGATAGTGAGATAAATGGACTGAGGCGACGTGGATGGCAAATCTATCTAACAAGTGCGCTTTCGGGTGAGCACGTCGATGATGCGTTCCTTCAACTTGCTTCGATGGTCACCAAATAGACCATGCGTAGATTGCCACGAGAAGTCGGAGATTGGATTTACAATTTCTTCTATAACGAGCACTCTATCGCATATGTCAAAATTGACGCTCAGCTTTGCATAGCCGCGAAGGGCGGTAACGTTGAACATTACGGGCTCTTATCCGTTCGCATCGGTAGGCCTGTTACCGATCAGCTTCAATTCATGGAAGGTTTGCTGCCTTTCCCGGAACTTCCATATCATATGGCTATGATCGAACTGCCCAGCGGGCGCGTCGCGGACCTTCATCTTTTTGCCGACGACGACTGCGTGTGGCTGCTCTTTCTTGACGCCACTGCCGAACGCGACAACAAGCAGCGGCTTCAACAGAAGGCTTATGAAATGACGCTCCTGCAAGAGAGGGAGCGTCAACTCAACGAGAAATTACAATCGACAAACGAGGCGTTGAGGAAGAGCCAGGAGGGATTGTCGCGTGAATACCAGCGCGCCGAATCCCTGCTCCTTAACATTCTTCCGGCGTCGATCGCGGAGCGGTTGAAGGCACACAAAAAAATTGCGGACAACCACGCGGAGGTAAGTGTGCTTTTTGCCGACATCGTCGGTTTTACGGAAAGAGCGCGGAGCGTCGGAGCGGTAACGACGCTCGCTATCTTAAATTACTTCTTTAAGGCGGCGGATCGGCTCTCGGAACGACACGGCTGCGAAAAGATCAAGACAATCGGCGATTGTGTGTTGGTTGTCGCTGGCTTGCCCACCGCGCGATCCGATCATGCACAAGCCCTTGCGCACTATGCACTTGAACTGCGGAGGGCGGTCAAGCGCGAACGCTTCGCGGGAGAACCGATAAGACTGAGAATTGGAATTCACTCAGGACCGATCGTCGCTGGCGTCATAGGCAAAAGGCGGTTCGCCTACGACCTGTGGGGCGAGACGGTTAACCTCGCCTCACGCATTCAAACGTCTGCGGAGCCCGATGAAATCCGTATTTCCGATGCAACTCGCCAACTGCTCGGACCAAAATTTGCTTGCGACCCGCTCGAGGAAACGGAATTGCGTGGTACAGGTCGTGTCCGAATGTGGCGGCTCCCGGCCTGATTTGCCGCTGATCGCACTGCGTCATGGTGTAGGGCATTCAACGACCGAGTTGGCCCATTCAACTCTGAGACCAAGCTTCTCACAGGCGGAACCGGCTACGATGTCGTCGTGCCAAGCGCCAGTTTCCTGTCCCGCCAAGTCGGGACGTCTTCCAGAAGCCGGACAGGACGAAGTTGCCAAACATCGCCAACATGTGGGACGTCATCGAGCGGCGCACCCCAAGTACGGCCCAGGCAACCAATATTCCGTGAACTATATGTGGGGCACGGTGGGTTTGGGGCCAATTGTCTCAGGAATTGGAACCTCCAATCAACGTGGGGGCGGTTCACGATCTTGAGGGCACTCTCTTCGATGCCGGCTTCACCGTCGCCATCGCTCGCCCTTGCGCCGAAGCTGAAAGGTTCTTGGAGGCGAAACGCTGGCCGCCGCCATCATGGACATCAAGTTGTTTCGCAGCCGCGAAAAACATTGACGGCCCGCAACGTCATAGCCCACCAGGTTTAAGATCCGTATGTTGTGATCCATGAGATCTGATTCCCTTGCGGTCCCGCCAGTCCAGAATGAGGCGGACTACCTTGACTTCATGGGTCCAATGACTGAGTACCCGCGCCTTGCCTACGGCACGAAAGCCGTTCGCAGGGCAGGCGACCGACTGGCAAAACCTATTCAGTTCGGACAAGACATCACTGTCGGCCAGTACGTGGACACACTCGAAATCTTCTCAATCGCCAATAGCTGGCGCGACTCGCACTTTCTGCCGATGCGGAGCGTTCGGTTCTCTGTCGGTCACCACATGAGGGCCCTGCGACTGAAGGGCGACATGGCATCCCGCCCGAAGCGTATCGCATCCATTCGTCGGAAGCTTCGCGAGTCCACCACCAATTTGGACACCATGAACGACATCGGCGGTTGCCGAGCGATCATGGCCGACATCAAAGGTGTTCGCTCGCTTCTCGCATCGATGCGAGACAAGTTCCCCCATGATATCCACTCTCGGGAATTCAACTATATCGATGAGCCGAAGCCGGACGGCTATCGAAGTCACCACATTGTTTTCAAGTACCGACCCAAAGATGCCGACACTGAGGCTTTCGAGGGACGACGCATCGAATTGCAAGTTCGGACCAGACTTCAGCACTCATGGGCGACTGCAGTTGAGGCTGTCGGGCTGTTCCGGGGCCAGGATCTGAAGCACGGAACGGGCGATCAGGACTGGCTACGCCTTTTCGAGCTTATGTCGGCGGAATTCGCGCACGTTGAGCAGTGCCCCGTTCATATCGATGTTCCGGATCACAATGACCGGGTGCAGGAATTGCGGGATATTAACAAGCGTATAGGTGCGACCAGCATACTAGAAGGCATCAAGACTCTTACCCATTATTCAGAAAACTTCGTACAGCCAACGGAAAAATCTCGATACTATTTGCTCCAATATGGCAAAGATCATAACGTGACCATCCAACCATTCTGGACGCTTATGTTAGGTGCGAGGACATTGGAAGAGATGGAGCTAAAAATCGAGCTAAGGAGTAATGGTGCAACGGCTGTCTTGGTCGAGGTCGATAAGGTCGAAAAGCTTGGTGAAATGTATCCGAATTACTTCGGAGACGTTTCCTTATTTGTTCGCAATCTGCAATCCATCTGCACGGGAAGGCGGCTATCGAATACAGTCTAGTCTATCGAGCGGTTGAAAACTCGTTGGCCTCGAAAACATGGTGATGCACGCGGCCGGTGAACATCTTGAGCAGCTCTCCGGTCACGTCGCGGCTCTGAAAGCGAACGTCGGACTGCAGCGCCCGGCTGCAGGTGTCCATGTCGGGATAGCGAATGGCAAGTGCCATGGCATAGACGGGAGCGCCGTCGTCCCGCGCGGTGCCGTCCAGGACACGCACCTCTTCCGCCCCAGGAAATTGCGTCCACAACGGCACTAGCCTTTCCCTGACGAAGCGCCGGAACTCGCTCTCGCGCCCGGCGTGGATTTCCCCTTCGAAGAGGGCGTAGCGGATGATCATGGCGGAGGTTTCCTGGTTTCTGCGCTTGGGATGGCCGCCGACCGGCAAGGGCAGGCGCGGTGCAATTCGTGGATTTGTGGTACGAATGCGATGCGGGCGCATCGCGTTGCGCCCGCATCGCCTGGCTCCTACTTGCCCCAGATCTTCTTGTACTCGTCCCGGTAGCCATTGCCGGGGTCGAACGCATTGGTCGGGCCGCCGTCGAACTCGACATTGTCGGCGGTCACGACGTGCAGCGGCGATAAATAACCCGACCATTTTTCGCCAGCGATGGCGCGATTGAGTTCGTCGACCAATTGCCAGCCCTGCAAGTTGAGCGGTTCGGCGACCGTCACCTTCTGGAATTGGCCGGCGCGGATGCGCTGATAGGCCGATTCCGAACCGTCGCCGGCGGCGACATTGATCGGCGCGTCGGTGCCGGCTTTGCCGGCGGCGGCTAGCGAGGGTCCCATGAAGTCGAAATAAAGGTCGTTGATCGCCAGCGAATGCGTCCAGGCATCGCCGTATTTCTGCAGCAGCGAAGTGGTCAGCTGCGGCATGCGCTGGGAGGTCTCGGCGATCGGCGTGTCGACATATTCGAGCACCTTGCCGCCCAGCCGCTCGATCTCCGCCTTCATCTTGTCGGCTTTGGCGATGGCGATGGCGTAGGTCGAATCGGTGAAGATAACGACGCCGGGCTTGCCCTTGGCATCGGCGTAGGCCCAGTCGGCCGCGGCCGTTGAGACTTGCATGGCATCCGTCGACACGTTGGCGAACACGCCGCTTTTCTCGTCGGGCCCGATCACCGGTCCGGCATGCCAGGAGACCAACGGGATACCTGCGGCCTTGGCCTGTTCCAGCGCCGGCGCCTGCTCGACCGCGTCAAAACCGTTGATGACGATGCCATTCGGCTTCAACGCCATGGCCTGGCCGAAGGCAGCGGTGCGGCCGCCGATCGAGCCGGCGCCGTCAATCACCTTGACCTCCCAGCCGATCGCCTTGGCCGCTTCCTCGACGCCGTTGGTGACGCCCAGGATGCCGCCGTTCTTGAGGTCGCCGGCGAGCACGACGATCGTCTTGCCTTGCTGCGCCTTCGGACCGGTGGTCGGGCCATCCCAAGCCGTGACCTTCTGCGCATATTTCTGGACGACCGCCATGGCGTCGGCTGTGGCGTCCGCCCGTGCCTGGCCGGCGAAAAGGACAGGAGCAGCGATTGTCATGGCCATCAAGGCGACGGATGATTTCAGGAATGTTCTGCGTTGCATGTTGGTACCTCCCTTGGTTTCAAGAAATTGCATGGTCTTTCAAAACTCGGCTTTCGATTGGAGTTGGCGACATGTCACCGGCTGATGTCGCCCGCCACCGGACCAACGCCGGCCGGATGTGCGTTGACGTAGATGGCGTAGAGGGATGTCTGCGCGGTGATGTAGAGACGGTTGCGCTTGGGACCGCCGAAACAGACATTGGAAACGAGCTCGGGAACCAGGATACGGCCGATCAGGGTTCCGTCCGGTGCATGGACGCGCACCGAGTCGGCGCTGGAGGCCCAGATGTTGCCGTCGCGATCGACGCGAAAACCATCGAAGAGGCCTGCCCCGCATTCGGCGAAGGTATCGCCTGCACGCGCCGACCGGCCATCGGCGGCAAGGTCATAGGCCTTGATTGCGCGCGGCAGGCCGGGCGCGTGGCTGGCGCCGCTGTCCGAGACATAGAGGATCGTCTCGTCGGGCGAGAAAGCCAGGCCGTTCGGCTGCACCATATCGGTGATAACGGCCGTCACCTCACCCGAAAGCTCGTCGAACCGGTAGACATGGGATCCGCCGATCTCCGCCCTGGCGATCTTGCCCTCGTAGTGGCTTTCGATGCCGTAGACCGGATCTGTGAACCAGATCGTCCCATCGGATTTGACCACCACGTCATTGGGCGAATTGAACCGCTTGCCTGCAACGGTTTCGACAAGCGTCTGCCAACGCCCGTCATGCTCGAGCCGGGAGATACGGCGCCCGCCATGCTCGCAAGCAACGACGCGGCCTTCGCGGTCGAGTGTATGGCCGTTCTGGTAGTTGCAAGGGGTTTCGAAGACACTGACCGAGCCGTCGCTTTCGTCGTAGCGCAACAACCGGTCGTTGGGGATGTCCGACCACAGCAAATGCTTTGCCGCGGGAACATAGACCGGCCCCTCGGCCCAGCGGCTGCCGGTCCACAGCCGTTCGAGCTTGGCATGCCCGATCGTCAGTTTTCGGAAGCGATCGTCCAGAATCTCGTAGTCGCTCATGCCATTATTCTCGGATGGGTTCGGCTCATCACTTCGAGGCCTGCACTACGGTCTTGGTCCTGGCCCTGTGAGCGGCGCCGCGCTTGCGCTGGGCGTAGCCGGCAATGCCGATGGCAACGAGCAGCGTCACGCCGTTGAACAGCGGCTCGACGAAGAACGAGCCGCCGAACTGCTGGATGCCGGAAATGCCGACCGCCAGGATGATTACGCCGGTCATCGTACCCCAGACGTTGACACGTCCAGGCTTGATCGTGGTCGAGCCGAGAAAAGCGCCGACGAGAGCCGGCAGCAGATACTCCAGCCCGACGCTGGCTTGGCCGATGCGCAGCTTGGAGGCAAGCAGCACGCCGGTCAGCGCCGTCAGGAAGCCCAACGAGATGAAGGCCCCAATGACGAAGCGACGCACCGGAATGCCGTTCAGAGCAGCCGCCTTCGGATTGGCGCCGATGGCATACACGTAGCGGCCGATAGGCAGATATTCGAGGATGATCCACAGTGCCACGGCGATGCCAAGCACGTAGAGGCCGGTGATCGGCAGCCCGAACACCATCGTGCCGTTGAGCGCGTAGAAACCGTTGGGCAACACGCCGACAACCTGCCGGCCGCCAGTATGCCAAAGCGCCAAGGAATAGAGAACGGTGCCGGTGCCGAGCGTGGCGATGAAGGAGTCGATGCGGGCGACTTCGACCAGCAGGCCGTTGAGGAAGCCGGTCGCAGCGCCGAGAAGCAGCACGATCATCACTGCCAGCGGCCACGGAAAGCCGAACATGGTCTGCAAACTGATGGCCAGGATGTGCCACAGCACAATTCCGTAGCCGACGGTGAGGTCAATTCGGCCCGATGCCATCGGGATCATCGCCGCCAGCGACAACAGCGCGATGATCGCCTTGTCGGAGATGATCGAGCGCAGGTTAAGCAGCGTCGGGAACGTGTTCGGCAGCAGGATCGAAAACAACAGGATCAGCAACACGGTCAGGATCACCAGCCCGTAGACCGGCAGCAGCCGGACGACCTTCTGCCCCATGGACATATCAGCCATCTCGCCGCGGGTCGGTTCGAGTGCGCTGGATTCGATCGATTGCATGAGTTCGCTCCCAGAAAGATCAGGCGGCTTCGGAAGCCGATGCCGCGGTAATCACGGCGGGTGTGGTGAGGTCTTTGCCAGTGAGTTCGCGAACGATCTGCCCACGCGAAAACACCAAGGCGCGATGGCAGATGTGGGCGATCTCCTCGAAATCGGTCGACACCACGACGACGGCGAGGCCGGCTTCAAGCGCGCGTCCGATCAGCCGGTAGATCTCGGCCTTGGCGCCGACATCGACGCCGGCGGTCGGGTCTTCGGCGATCAGCAGTTTTCGGTCGGTGTGCAGCCAGCGCCCGACAACCACCTTCTGCTGGTTGCCGCCAGAAAGTGCCTCGATCGGCAGATTCGGGTCGTTGGGGCGCAGCCCGACGGAACTGCCAATCGCCTGCGCCAGCGCAGCCTCTTTGTGAGGCGCGAGGAACGAGAACAGGCCGCGCTTGCCGGCGTCGGGATTGAGGAAACTGTTCTCGCGGATCGACAAGGATCCGGCGATTGATTCTTCGGTCCTATCGCGCGCGATTAGGCCGATGCCGGACGACATCGCCGCGATCGGGCTGGACAGGTCCGGCACAGCCCCGCGGATCGTCACCATGCCAGAAAAGGGTTGGCAGCCAAACAGCGCCCGGCCAACCAGTTCCTGCCCGGCGCCGCGCAGGCCGACCAGGCCGAGCAACTCACCCTTGCGCACGTCGAAAGACACCGGGCCGGCACCGGCGCAGACCAAGTCGCGCACGGCGCAGATCGTCTCGCCGACCTGCGTTTGAGCCTTGCTGAAAACCTGGCTGACCGGACGGCCGACGATCATCTCTACCAGTTCGTCCGGTTTTGTGTCGGCGACCTTCTTCTCGCCCACCAGCCTGCCGTCGCGCAGCACGGCGACGCGATCGGCGATGCGGAAAATTTCATCGAGGCGATGCGAGACATAGATCATGCCGACGCCGCGCTGCTTGAGCGGACGGATGGCGTCGAACAGCCGCTCGACCTCGTCGGCGGGAAGGCTGGCGGTCGGCTCGTCGAGCACCAGCACATCGGCCTCGGTAGCCAAGGCGCGAGCGATGGCGACCAGCGATTTTTCGGTGCGCGTCAGATCCTGGACCCGCGTCGTCGGGTCGAAATCGCAGCCGACCAGCTTGAGAGCCTCCTGCGCCCTCGCCTCGGTCGATCGCCAGTCGATCAGGCCAGAGCGAAGCGAAAAGCCTTGGGCGAGGCCGACATTTTCTCCAACCGTCATCCATTCGATGAGACCGAGATCTTGGTGAATGAAGGCGACGGACTGGCGCTGGTTCGGGCGCGGCGGGCGATGGTGGTAGGGCTCGCCGCGAAACAGGATTTGGCCGCCATCCGGCCGGTAGATGCCGGCGAGCGTCTTGATCAGCGTCGACTTGCCGGCGCCATTCTCGCCGAGCAGCGCCAGGATTTCGCCCTTGTACAGATCGAGCGACACGTCGGAGAGCGCGCGGGTGCCGCCGAACTCCTTGGTGATCGACTTGAACTCGATCAGTTTTTCCTCAGTCAAAAGCGTTCCTCCCGAGATCGCCAAATGATGTTATCGATAACATTTCTGAGCGTCAAGCGACAAATCAGGGCTCACCGCTTAGCTGGTCTTGCCGTCGAGCAGGCGCATCATCTCAGCCGAATCACTTGGCCCCAGTCCAGCCGCGCAGAGCAGGCGGTGGATCTCGACCACCTGCCCGGTCATCGGCATCGGCGTCTTGGTTTTCAGCGCGAAGGCCTGCAGCGAATCCAGATCCTTCAGCATGTTGTCGATGCGTCCGGTCGGCGAAAAATCGCGGGCAGCGAATTTTGCCATGAACTCCTGCATGATGCTGGAATCAGCCCGCCCGCCCTTGAGTGCAGCGGGAATTGCCTTCGGGTCTACGCCGCCGGCTTCGGCAAGCTTCACGGCTTCGGCGACAGCCTGGAACAGTACGGCGCAGAACAGCTGGTTGATCAGCTTGGTCGTCTGGCCGGCCCCACTTGGGCCCATGAGAGTGTAGTTGGTGCAGAGATGCCGCATCACCGTGCGCGCCTGTTCGAAGTCTTCAGTCTCGCCACCCGCCATGACGGTCAGCCTGCCGGCCAGCGCGCCGGGAACGCCGCCCGAAAGCGGGCAGTCGAGCCATTTCATGGGTGTCAGCGGCTGCGGCAAGACCAAAGTTGGCGTCGAGATCGCCGCACGGCTTGGCCTTGCCTTCGTTGAAGGCGATACGCTGCATCCGCGCAGCAATGTCGAAAAGATGTCGGCGGGCATACCGCTTGCAGACGGCGATCGCTGGCCTTGGCTGGACCTGGTCGGCGCAGCCTTGCGGCTCGGCAGACAGCTTCCCGGCCATCTGCGCGGTGTCGACAGGATCGATCGAAGACATGTCGATCAGCAGCTTTTCCGACGATGCCGCAGCCGCGACACCGGCATCGCCGAACACCACCGAACGCACGATATCGGCATGGTTGAGACTGAGAATGACGAAGTCGTTCGCTCGCGTTGCCTCGGCGACCGACGCGGCGGCAGCCGCACCCTTTGCAGTCAGCGCTGCAACCTTGACCTTGTCCAGATCGAACACCGTCACGGCTAGCCCAGTCTCGGTCAGGCGGGTGGTGATCGCCGACCCCATGATGCCGGCGCCGACAACGGCGACTTTTGTTGGTTGCGTCATTTCAACGTGCCTTTTTCCTTGATCCTGGCAGGGTCGACCCCAAGTGCACCCAGACCCTGCAACACTCTATCGGCAATCGTGTCGACAGGCGCGTCGATGTCGACTGTGACCACCAGCGGTTCGTCACCTGGATGCTCCAGTGTGGCGACCTGGCTGTCGAGCAGCGCCGGTGGAAAGAAGTGGCCGCGGCGCTCGGCGAGCCTGGCTCGCAGCAGCGAGCGCGACCCCTCCAGGAATACGAAAAACAGAGACCCGCCCGCCGCATCGCGAAGCCTGTCGCGATAGGATTTCTTCAACGCGGAACAGCTGACGACTAGCCCGCGACCCTCCTCACGAGCCTGGCGCCCAATCGGCACACATGCCGCGCGTCAGGTTGCGCACAGCGCCTTTCGTGGCCGTATAGGGCGCGATGTTGGTCCGTGCCAGTTCGCTCTGCACCGAGGCGATGTTGATGATCTTGCCGCGCCGCCGCGGGATCATGTGCCGCGCCACCGCTTGTCCCACGAAGAACACGCTGGAGATGTTGGTGCGCAAGAGTTCCTCCCATTTGTCGGCGGGGAAATCCTCGAGCGGCATTCGGAACTGCATGCCGGCATTGTTGATAAGGATATCGATGGGGCCGATCTTCGCCTCGATCTCCGCGACGCCGTTCGCCACCGCTGAATGATCGGTGACGTCGAAGACGGCACTATGGACCTTGTGTCCCTTCGCTGTCAGTGCATCCGCAGCCGTTTTCATTTTTTCGGCGCTGCGTCCGTTGAGCACGATTTCGGCGCCGTGCTGCGCCAACCCCTCGGCCAGCGCCAGGCCGATCCCCTGTCCCGAGCCGGTGACCAGCGCCCGCATGCCGGTCAAATCGAACAACGAACTGCCCAAACGCTCCTCCTGAGCAATGTTTCCTGAAGCGGCCGCGATTTCCAACGTACCTGCCGCCAGTCCCTATTGACATGAATGTTATCGATAACATAGTCAATTGGAAAAATGAATCCGCACAGGAGATGACGCCGTGACCGACATTTTGATGACAGGTCCCTATCCGGATTGGGACATGGGAGATCTTGAAGCGAAATATCGCGTCCACAAGCTTTGGCAGTCCGAGGACAAGGACGCGCTGCTCTCAAGCCACGCCGGCGCGATCCGCGCCATCGCTACGCGTGGCGAGCTTGGCGCAAGTGCTGCGCTGATGGCGAAGCTGCCGCAGCTTGAAATCGTTTCCTGCTACGGCGTGGGCACCGACGCCATCGACCTTGCCTATGCCAGGGCGAACGGCATTCGTGTCACCAATACACCTGATGTTCTAACCGAGGACGTAGCCGATATCGGCATCGGGCTGCTGCTCGCCGTGGCGCGAAAAATCCCGCAGGCCGACGCCTACGTACGCGATGGAAGCTGGCGCAAGGGCAATATGGGGCTGGTCACGCGTGTCTGTGGAAAAAGGCTGGGCATTGTCGGCATGGGCCGCGTCGGTGCGGCGGTGGCGAAGCGCGCCGCTGCATTCGACTGCACGATTTCTTATTTCGACAACCGCAAGCGCGACGATCTTCCTTATACGTTCGTCGGCGATCTGCTCGAACTGGCGCGCGACAGCGAATTTCTGATCGTAACGCTAGCCGGCGGCGAACGCACGAAACACATGATTAATGCGTCGATCCTGGCAGCGCTCGGAGCAGACGGCATCGTCATAAACATTTCGCGCGGCAGCACGATCGACGAGACCGCGTTGCTCGCGGCCCTGGAATCCAGGGCCATAAAGGGTGCCGGGCTCGACGTGTTCTGGAACGAACCAACCATCGACGAGCGCTTCCTGAACCTTACCAACGTCGTGCTGCAACCGCACCACGCCAGCGGCACGGTGGAGACCCGCAAGGCCATGGGTCAGCTCGTTCGCGACAATCTCGCCGCCCATTTCGGCGGACAGACCTTGCTGACACCGGTCGTCTGAGAGAGGATCACATCATGAAATCGATCGTCATCCACGCCGCAAAAGACCTGCGGATCGAGGAGACCGATCCGGGTGCCCCTGGCGCCGGACAGGTCGAAATCGCCGTCGAAGCTGGCGGCATCTGCGGCTCGGACCTGCACTACTATAACCATGGTGGCTTCGGCGCTACTCGCCTGCGCGAGCCGATGATCCTCGGCCATGAAGTTGCCGGCACAGTGAAGGCCATCGGCGGTGGCGTTTCCGCGCTGGCCATCGGTGACCGCGTCGCGATCTCGCCCAGCCGACCCTGCAATGCCTGTCGCTATTGCCTGCAAGGCATGCAGAACCAATGCCTCGACATGCGCTTCTATGGCAGCGCCATGCCGATGCCGCACATCCAGGGCGCCTTCCGCCAGCGCCTGGTCGCCGAGGCGTGGCAGTGCCACAGAATAGCCGACCACATCTCCATCAACGAAGCCGCGTTTGCCGAGCCCTTCGCGGTTACGCTGCATGCCATGAACCGCGCCGGCTCGCTGCTCGGCAAGCGGGTTCTGGTCACCGGCTGCGGGCCGATCGGCGCGCTTTGCGTCCTCGCCGCACGAGCCCACGGTGCGCGCGAAATCGTCGCCACCGATGTCATGGATGGCGTGCTGGCGAAGGCCCTGGAGATCGGCGCCGATCGCACCATCAACGTCGCGACAAACAGCGAAAAGCTCGCCGCCTACAATGTCGACAAGGGTAGTTTCGACATCATGTTCGAGGCCTCCGGCAATGAACGCGCGGTGCGTGCAGGGCTCGATGTCCTGAAGCCGCGCGGCGTGCTCGTGCAGCTCGGGCTCGGCGGCGATCTGTCGATCCCGCAGAACCTCATCGTCGCGAAAGAGATCGAGATGCGGGGCACTTTCCGTTTCCACGAGGAGTTTGCGCTCGCCGTCGACCTGATCAATCGCCGCCGGGTGGACGTCAAACCGCTACTGACGGGCATCTATCCTCTCGACGAGGCGGTCGCGGCTTTCGACATCGCCGGTGACCGAAACAAATCCATGAAGGTTCAGATCGCGTTCTGAAGATCCTTCGGTTGCGCTGGGGGCACATCGCCTTAAATCACGTCGGCGCCAACCGCCGCCAGCGCAGCGTGTGCCACATCGAAATCCTGCTCGCCGGTTCCCGAACCGACGCCGATGCCGCCCGCAAGGCGTCCGCCGAAGCGGATCGGCAAGCCCCCAGGCAAATTGGTCACGCCGCCCTGCGAAGCGATACCGGCTGAGAGCGCCGCTTCGAACGCCATGCCGCCAGTAGCGGCGTTTATTGACGCTGCGGTGCGCGCCTTCGCCTGCGCCGTACGCATGCTGAGGAACCGCGCGCCATCCATGCGCAGGCTGGCGAGGACTTCGCCGCTCGCATCGACAACCACGAGACATTGCGGCACGCCCATCGTGACGGCGCGCGCTGCTCCGGCTGCAACGGCTTTCAAAGCACCGTCATGCGTGAGGGTGATGGTCTCGCGAAACATCGCTATTGGGCTGCCCTTCGCTGCGTTTGAATCCATGCAGGAACTCAGGTGCTTTCGCGCTCGACGACGCGATAGCCGGTGAGCACGATTTCTTGGCCGTGTCGTTTCTCGTCGCCTCGGATCACCTGGATCAATCTGCGCGCGGCCTGTTGCCCGATCCCGTAGCAGTCGACATTCACGGTGGTGATGCCGGGATGGCAAAAGGCGGCTACCTCGTAGTCGCCGAAGCCGGCAATGGCGATGTCCTGCGGGATCCGCATGCCCCGGCGCTTGCATTCCATCAGTGCGCCGAAGGCCGAAAGGTCCGAAACGCAGAGTACGGCTTGCGTGTCCGGCCAACGCTCCAGCATGCTCACGACGGCCTGGCCGCCCTGCTCGATGGATATTGGCGGCACGCCAAAGGAAACGAGGCGCCCGGTTGGCAGGCCGAGCTCCTCAATGGCTCTGACAAAGCCTTCGCGCCGCTGGCTGCCGCGCGTGTCGCGCGAGGTCGTGCCACCGATGTAACCGAATTTTCGGTAACCCTTCCTGGCGAGCGTCTTGACGAGAAGTCCCATCGCCTCCTCGTTGGAGAAACCAACCACTTGATCGATCGGCTTTACCGGCAACTCCCAGGTTTCGACTACTGGAATGCCGGCGCTCTTCAAAAGGCGGCGGGCGCGATCCGTGTGAGCGCCGCCGGTCAGGATGATGCCTTCCGGCCGCCGACGGAGCATCGCTTCGATCAGCTTTTCCTCCTTCTCGACCGTATAGTCGGTGTAGCCGAGCAGAAGCTGGAGCCCCGTGCTCTCCAGTTCATCCGTAATGCCGCGCGCCGTGTCGGCGAAGTTGGAGTTGTTGAGTGACGGAACCATCGCGGCAACAAATCCAGTCTTGCGCGAGGAAAGGCTGCCGGCCGACTGGTCAAGCACATAGCCGAGGTCGTTGACCGCGACCATGATCTTTTCCCGCGTCGCCTTGGAAACGCGACCGCCTTCCTTCAGGGCCCGCGAAACCGTCATGGTCGACACACCCGCCCGCAGCGCCACGTCGACCATCGTCGGAGCGTAGCTCTCGCTCGGTTTCGATGAGGCTGCCTTGGCCATCAGCGCTCTCTACCGGCCGGCCGCGCCGGCCTGACAAGCGCCAGACACTCAGTCACGGGGTTTGTCTGGCGTCCGGCCGCGTTCATGCACCACCTCTCAGAATCGGATCGACTTCGATATGTTATCGATACCACCGCGAGCTGGCAACAACCAGGTCGTGTCCGCCTTGGGTTTCGGTCTCTGGAGATTTCCCTCCCAATTCCAGACTGCCTTTCCACTCGCTTTAGGCACGGCTTTGCGCCACAATCTCGGCCAGACCGGCTTCGCGGCTTCCTGAAAGCAGACCTACCGGCGATGCCGCTGGAGCTCGCACCCTATGGAACCATACCGCCCGCGCCGCTCGGTGCTCTATATCCCGGCCTCCAACGACAAGGCGCTGGCCAAGATCGCGCAGCTGTCCTGCGACGCCATCATCATCGACCTGGAGGACGCAGTCGCTCCGGCCGACAAGATCGCCGCTCGCGGGAAACTGGCCGCGATTTTCGCCGGCCATGCCGACAGGCATTGCGAGATGATCGTGCGCATCAATGCGATGGCCAGCGGGTGGGGCGCCGACGACCTGCTGGCCGCCGCAAGCTGCGAGCCCGACGGCATTCTGCTGCCCAAGGTCGACACGCCGCGCGACCTGCTCGAGGCCGGTGATGTGCTCGACGACAACTTCGCCCCCGACAGCGTGAAACTATGGGCCATGATCGAAACGCCCAAGGCCATGCTCAACATCGGCACCATTGCCGAACTTGGCCGCGATCCCGCCGCTCGGCTGGCTTGTTTCGTTGCCGGAACGAACGATCTGGTGAAGGACACCGGCGTGCTGGCGACGCCGGACCGGCGCTATCTCGTGCCATGGCTGATGCAGATGGTGCTGGCCGCGCGGGCCGGCGGCATCGACATGATCGACGGCGTTTCCAACGATTTTCGCGATCTCGACGCTTTTGCCCGTGAATGCACGGAGTCGGCGGCCATGGGATTCGACGGCAAGAGCATCATCCATCCGGCCCAGATCGAAGCCGCGAACCGCGCCTTCGCGCCGTCCAAGGAAGCGGTGGCGGAGGCGCGCTTGATCAAAGATACTTTCGCCCTTGCCGAGAATGCCGGCAAAAGCGTGATTGCGCTGAACGGCAAGATGGTCGAGCGGCTGCACCTGGCGCAGGCCGAAAAACTGCTGGCAAAGGCGGCCGCCACCGGCGCATGATATCGGGCTTGCGGGCCGTGGTACTCACGACAGGACTGAAAAATGAAGCTCTACCGCTTTCTGACTGGCCCGGACGATGCCAGCTTCTGCCACAAGGTGACGGCCGCCCTGAACAAGGGCTGGCACCTGTTCGGCTCGCCGACCTATGCCTACGACAAGAAAGCCAAGACGATGTGCTGCGGCCAGGCAGTGGTCAAGGATATCGACGGGCAGGAATACGGGCCGGACACCAAGCTCAGCGACTGGTAATCGGCGCTCGCATCCACAGCCACCCGGCCAGCCAGGCGATCGCTGCCGCAAGCGTCATCAAGCCCAGGTCAAGCGCCAACTCCGGCACGAACGCCCGGAGCGCGATAGGCACCGCGCCAATGATATAGAGGGCGAGTGGAATGCGCGGCACGCCTCTTGCAACGACAAGAGAGGTTACAAACGCGAGCGTCCCGAGCAGAAAAAGAACTGAACTGACGACCAGAGCCAGTCCGAGAGGACCGGCGCGCAGCTCGATGATGGTCGCCAGAGGAAGTTTCGAAAATACGAGATTGATCACCACTTCCACACCTACCAAACTTGCCAATGCAACGAAGTTGATAACGAACGCGATGGTACCGAACAGGCCCGCGCGCCGGCCAAACGCAAGAAACAGGCCTACGACAAGACCAAGCGCCAATATCTCGGCGACTGGCGCGAGAAGTTGCGTCAGATCGGTGGTCGCGATGAGCGCGCTGCGTTTGGCCGCGTTGACCAGAAGAATAAGCGCGCTTCCCACCCCGGCGACGGAGGCAAGCCGATAAAGCTTGGCGCTGTGCGCAGCCGCGCTCGACTGGACACTCGCGGAATTCTCCTCGTGCTGGGGTTCTTCGGCTGGCCTCTGAAGCGAAATGAGCGATTGCAGACGGCGCGGTTCGGCGGTTCTGGCGAGCATGTTCGTCTCCTCATATGGGAAAACGGGAGCCGCGAAGACCGCAGGCCTGTTCCGATCCCATTTGTAATCACTGCTTACATGCTCTTGCCTGCGTTGTAAACGCTGATTACATTAATCGCGGATCGTGCTACAGACGCGTGAAGCAGCTCTACGGAACGAAGGAAAACGGATGGCAAAAGCCAAGACGCCTCGCCGCACCAGCTACCACCATGGCAATTTGCGGGACGCGCTGATCGATGCTGCAATTCAACTTGTCGAGGAAGGCGGCCCTGACCATGTGAGCGTGCGCGAAGCCGCAAAGCGGGCCGGCGTTTCCCCCGGCGCGCCCTTCCGGCATTTTCAATCGAAAACAGCGCTGCTGACCGCGGTAGCCGAACAGGCCATGAGCCGGCTGACAGAGGCCGTGGCCGATGCACTTTCAGAAGTCGACAGCGCAGATCCCATCGTGGCCTTCGAAGCAATCGGACAAGGCTATCTGGAATGGGCGATCGCCAATCCCACGCATTTCCAGGTCATCAGTTCCCGAACGCTGATTGATTTCGACGGGTCGGACAGTCTTCGCGGACAGAATGAGGCCATTCGCCGGAAGATGATCGACCTGCTGACCCAAGCGCAACAACAGAGTAAGTTGGCTGCGAACGCAGACTTCGATCATCTGGTTCTTGCCGCTCGTGCATTTGTCTATGGCTTGGCACGAATGGTGGTTGATGGTCATTTTTCGCAGTGGCATCCGTCCGAGCCGCCATCGCTCGCCCTGCGGAAGGCGCTGCATCTTTTCATCAGCCGGATGACCGACCTGTCTGAAGCGAAATCTTAGAAGCCTTTGCCGCCGCTGAGTTCTGGGTCGACTTGAGAGGAGTAGACATTTCACGCGGCGTAGGAACCAGTTACTCGGCCGCCTCTTCGATCTTCTCCATATCATCGTCCGACAGCCCGAAATGGTGGCCGATCTCGTGGATCAGCACGTGGGTGACGATGTCGCCCAGCGTTTCCTCGTTCTCGGACCAGTAGTCGAGGATGGCGCGGCGGTAGAGCGTGATGCGGTTCGGGCCTTCGCCGGTCTGCGGATTCCAGCGCTCGGCGATGCCGCGTCCTTCGAACAGGCCGAGCAGGTCGAAGGGCGTCTCCAGCGACAGATCGTCCATGATCTCGTCGGTCGGGAATTCGGCGATCTGGATGACGATCTCGCCGGTCAGCTTGCGAAAATCCTCCGGCAGATGGGCATAGGCCTCCAGCGCGAGGAACTCCATTTCGTCCATGGAGGGCGAGAGTTCGTCGTGCCAGGTGCGGGTCTTGTAGATGCGGGCCATGCTTTGTCCTTTGATCCGGGCATATAGGCTTTCGCACCGGAATCGGCAAATGCGCCTGCATCATCGGGTGGAGAGGAATAAATTCCCCATGACTCCGCTTGACTCTTCCAGCACCCTCTGGAATCTATAGGGAACATAACAGGAACAATTGTGAGTGGAAGCTGACCGTCATGGCGATGACCGCCGTGGCGCGGGAAACTGTTTTTGCCCTGCGCCGCCAGATCGCGAAAATCGAGGGAACGCTGCCCGAGCGCCTGCAGGCGCCGGCCGCAGCGACCCTTGATGCTGACGTCAACACGGATGTCGCATCCAATGCCGACCTCACAATCGTCCGGCGCGGCATTGCCGCGGCTTTGCCGGATGCGTACCTTCCCACCGGCGTCGAGCGTCTCGATGCCGCCCTGAGCGGCGGCCTGCCGAAGGCAGCCCTGAGCGAAATCCATGGCACGCAAACCCGCGATGCCGGGGCCGTCGCCGGCTTCGCCCTGTCGCTCACCAGCCTGATCCTCAAGCAGGCGCAAGGGCTGCCGGTGCTGTGGATCGGCACATCGGAAATTTTCCGCGAGGCGGGCTTTCCCTATGCCAGGGGGCTTCACGCCTCGTTCGGCATCGAGCCGGAACAATTGCTGTTTTCCGAGGCGCCAAAACTCGTCGATGCGCTGTGGGTCGCCGAGGAGGCGGCCCGGATGACGGCGCTCGCCGCCGTCATCCTGGAAATTCGCGGCAATCCGCAGCGGCTGGACCTGACCGCGACGCGCCGGCTGCATGCGCGGGCGCAAGGTGCCGGCCGGCCGGTGTTCCTGCTGCGGCAGGCGGCAGAGCCCGAACCGACGGCGGCCCCCGTCCGTCTCATCGTAGCGTCGGCGCCGGCGGTACCGCGCGACACCATCGCCGGGCCGCTCGCCGGCTCGATCGGCCACCCGGCCTTCACCCTCACCATCGGCAAGAGCCGCACGGCCCTGCCTGGACAATTCACACTGGAGTGGAACCCCGATGAACGCGCATTCGACGAAAGAGCGGGCGACGATAGAAGGGGCGAAGAGAGAGGCCGGACAAAGAATCCTGTCCCTCTGGTTTCCCTATCTGGCAGTGGAACGGATCCTGCGGCAGCGTCTGGGGCGGTCCTGGCGTTCCCGGCCGTCGGATCACCTGCCGCCGTCTCGCCCACCGCTCGTGATCAGCCATCGCGACCGCAACGCGCAACGCATCTCGGCCCTCGACGAGCGGGCTGAGGCGCTGCACCTGAAGCGCGACATGGGCATTGCCGATGCGCGCGCCATGCATCCGTCGATCGACATCGTCGAGGCCGATCCGGAGGCCGACCGCCGCCTGCTCGAAGGCCTTGCCGACTGGTGCGACCGCTACACCCCGCTGGTGGCGCTGGACGGGGCGGACGGCCTGTTTCTCGACGTCACCGGCTGCACCCATCTGTTCGGCGGCGAACGCGCCATGCTGGACGACATCCTGTCGCGCTTCTTCCATCAGGGGTTTGACGTCCGCGCCGGGCTTGCCGCGACACCGGGGGCGGCCTGGGCGGCAGCACGGTTTGCTGGTGACCGCATCGTCGATGGCGGCGAGGAGGAAGCGCTGCTCGCACCCCTGCCGCTGGCCGCGCTGCGCATCGAGCCGGCGACTCGCGCCAGCCTGGAAAGCGTCGGCCTGCGCACGGCGGGCGCCGTCATGGCGGCACCGCGCGCGCCGCTCGCCCGCCGCTTCGGCGCCTTGCTGCTCCTGCGCCTCGACCAGGCGCTTGGCCGTCTCGACGAGGCGGTGTCGCCGCGCCTTCCCGTCGCGCCGCTTTCGGTCGAACGCCATCTCGCCGAGCCCGTCACCCTGACCGAGGACATCGAACGTCTGGTGGGCATGCTGGCGACGACCTTGAAGACCGACCTCGAGCGCCGCGGCGAGGGCGCCAGGGCGCTGGCGCTGCTGCTCTTTCGCGTCGACGGCGCCGTCAGCCGCATCGCCATCGGCACCTCGCGGCCGATGCGCGAGCCCCGGCTGATCCAGAAATTGTTCCACGAGCGGCTGGCGGCGCTCGAACAGGATATCGATGCCGGCTATGGCTTCGATCTGGTGCGGCTTTCGGTGCTGACATCAGCCGCTTTCGACATGCAGCAGGCCGACCTTGCCGGCGAGGTGATCGACGACGGCGCCGATATCGCGCTGTTTGCCGACCGCATCCGCGCCCGGCTCGGCGATGGCGCGGTCCTGCAGCCGGTTGCCGTCGAAAGCCATCTGCCGGAGCGCGCCGTCGCCACGATCCCCTTCACCGAAGCGCCGCGCCGGACCACGCCGCCGAAGAGGCCGGACAGGCTGCAGGCGCCGAAAACCATCTTCCCGCCGGAACGGCCGATCCGGCTGTTCCGCTCGCCCGAACCCATCGATGTGCCGGCCACCGAAATGCCGGAGGGACCGCCACTGAACTTCCGCTGGCGGCGCGCGCTCTACCGAGTGACGCGAGCCGAGGGGCCGGAGCGCATCGCGGCGGAATGGTGGCGCGAGACGCCAGGCGACGAAGCGGCATCGACACGCGACTATTTCCGCATCGAGGATGCCGACGGCCGCCGCTACTGGCTCTACCGTCAAGGCCTTTACGGCGGCGCCTCGCAGGTCCCGCCGCGCTGGTTCCTGCATGGTGTCTTCGCATGAACGCGCTGACCGTCATTCCCTATGCCGAGTTCGGCATCCAGTCGAATTTCTCCTTCCTGCGCGGCGCTTCCAAGCCGGAGGAACTGGTGGTCGCCGCCAAGCTTTTGGGCTTTTCCGCGATCGGGCTTGCCGACCGCAACACGGTGGCTGGCGTGGTGCGCGCCTGGCAGCAGGCCAAAGTGGAAAAGCTTTCCTACCACCCCGGCTGCCGGCTGGTTTTTGGCGACGGCACGCCGGATATTCTCGCCTATCCCAGGGACCGCAAGGGCTGGGGTCATCTCTGCCGCATGCTCACCCAAGCCAACCTGCGCGATGAAAACGAAAAGGGCGCCACCCTTCTCCAGCGCAGCGACCTGCTCGAATGGGGTGACCTCCTGTCGCTGGCGGTCCTGCCCGATCTGACGGCGGGGGCGCAAGATAGTCTCGCCTTGCTTCGTGATCTCAAGCATCGTTTCGGCCGGAACCTGCGGCTTGGCGTTTCACCCGACTATGCCGGCAATGACCGTTTCCGGATCGAGCAGGCAGCGGGGTTTGCCGAGAGCGCCGGCATCCCACTGATGGCGACCAACGACGTCCTCTACCACACGGCCGAACGGCGCCCGCTGCAGGACGTGCTGACCGCGATCCGCCTCAACACACCCGTCTCCGAGGTCGGGCTGCAACTGGCCGCCAATGCCGAACGCCACCTGAAGCCGCCAATGGAGATGGCGCGCCTGTTCCGCAGGCATCCGCAGGCACTGGCCGAAACCTTGCGCTTTGCGCAGGAGCTGACTTTTTCGCTCAGCGATCTCCAGTACAACTACCCCGACGAACCGACGGAATCGGGTCTCGGGCCGCAGGCCGAGCTGGAACGGCTGGCGCGGGAGGGGGCTGCCGAGCGTTATCCTGCAGGTGTGCCCGCTTCGGTGACCAAGCGCATCGCGGAAGAGCTCGCTCTAATCGAGCGCCTCAACTATGCCCGCTATTTCCTGACCGTCTACGACATCGTCAAGTTTGCCCGCAGCCAGGACATTCTCTGCCAGGGGCGCGGTTCGGCCGCCAATTCGATCGTCTGCTTCTGCATCGGCATCACCGAAGTCGGGCCGGACAGGATCGACACGCTTTTCGAGCGCTTCATCTCCGAGGAGAGAAACGAGCCGCCGGATATCGACGTCGATTTCGAGCATGAGCGACGCGAAGAGGTGATGCAGTACATCTATACGAAGTACAGCACCAAGCGCACGGCATTGGCCGCCGCCGTCATCAGCTATCGCGGCCGTTCGGCGCTGCGCGAAGTGTCCAAGGCGATGGGCCTGTCGGAGGATGTCAGGGCGTCGCTGTCCGGCTCGATCTGGGGCTGGTCGACCTCGGAACTCGGCGAAAAGGAAGCCCGCGCCGGCGGCCTCGATCGCGCCGATCCAGTGTCGCGACATGTATTGGAACGCGCCAACGAGATCATGGGGTTTCCCCGCCATTTGTCGCAGCATGTTGGCGGCTTCGTCATCACCAGGGACCGGCTCGACGAGATCGTGCCCATAGTCAAGACGGCGATGGACGAGCGCAAGATGGTCGAATGGGACAAGGACGATCTCGACGCGGTGAAGATCCTGAAAGTGGACGTGCTGGCGCTCGGCATGCTGACCTGCCTGAAGCGCGCCTTCACCTTGCTGGAGGAACACTATCCCAATGCACGGGATAAATATGGCCGGCCCTATGTGCTGGCCACGCTGCCGCCCGAGGACAGGAATGTCTACGACATGATCTGCCGCGCCGACACGCTCGGCGTCTTCCAGATTGAATCCCGTGCCCAGATGTCGATGCTGCCGCGCCTCAGACCGCGCGAATTCTATGATCTCGTCATCGAGGTGGCGATCGTGCGGCCCGGGCCGATCCAGGGCGACATGGTCCACCCCTATCTGCGCCGCCGGCAGGGCAAGGAGAAGGCCGAGTATCAGAAGGCGGAATTGAAGGAGATTCTCGGCAAGACGCTGGGCGTACCGCTATTCCAGGAACAGGCGATGAAGATCGCCATCGTCGCCGGCGGTTTCCGGCCGGGCGAGGCCGATGAACTGCGCCGCGCCATGGCCACCTTCAAACGCACCGGCACGATCGGCAATTATCGCCGGCGCATGATCGACGGCATGGTTGGCAAGGGATACACCAAGGACTTCGCCGAACGCTGCTTCAAGCAGATCGAAGGCTTTGGCGAATACGGCTTTCCCGAAAGCCACGCCGCCTCCTTCGCGCTGCTGGTCTATGCCTCCTGCTGGTTCAAGACCTTCTATCCCGACGTGTTCTGCGCCGCGATCCTGAATTCGCAGCCGATGGGATTTTACCAGCCGGCCCAGCTGGTGCGCGACGCCCGCGACCATGGCGTCGACATCCGCGACGTCGACGTCAATTTCTCGGTCTGGGACTGCACGCTGGAGAAAGCGCCTTTCGATCCGGCCCGCATTCTCGCGCGCCATGCCGAGATGCGCGGCGTCATCGAGACGGATCATGCGCTGCGTCTCGGATTCCGCCAGATCAAAGGCCTTTCCAAGGAGCGCATGGAGCTGTTCGTCGACCGGCGCGGCGACGGCTACGTGTCCGTCAGGGACGTCTGGCTGCGCTCCGGCCTGGATGTCGGCGAGATCGAGAGGCTGGCGCAGGCCGACGCCTTCCGTTCGCTTGGCCTCGATCGTCGTGAAGCCTTGTGGGCGGTGCGCGCGCTCGACGGCAAGAGCGCCGCCGAAAGGCTGCCGCTGTTCGATCAGCCGGCACTCCGCCTGCGCGACCTGGAGCCCGAGACGAAACTGCCGAGAATGCCGCTCGGCGAGCATGTCATCCACGACTACCGCTCGCTCGGCCTGTCGCTGAAGGCGCATCCGGTCGCCTTCCTGCGCGAGCGCCTCGACCGCGCCGGCGTCACGCCCAATGCGAACCTGCCTTGCGTGCGCGACGGCCGGCGTGTCTCCGTTGCCGGCCTCGTGCTGGTGCGGCAGCGCCCCGGCAAGGGCAATGCGATCTTCCTGACGCTCGAAGACGACAAGGCCGTCGCCAACATCATTTTCTGGCAAAGAACCTTCGACCGCTACCGGCCGATTGTGATGGGCGCGCGGTTCATTCGGGTCACCGGGAAATTGCAGTCGGAATCGGGTGTGGTCCACATCGTCGCAGAAAAGGTCGAGGACCTGACGCCTTGGCTAACCGTGCTTCTGGAGAAAGTCAGCGAAGTTGGACCGGCAGTCGCCGGTCCTCAGGAACGCACTGCCGGAAGTCCGGATCGCGACAGTCGACCCGCAATCCGGAGCACACCGATCCGGCAGGATCTCGCGGCATTATCGGGAGAAGCGGAACAAGTCATGCCCAAGGGGCGTAATTTTCAGTAGTGGCAAAAACGATGTCAGCGGGACAGCACCCCCCTCTGTCCTGCCGGACATCTCCCCCGCAAGGAGCAGGACTGTCCGGGGAAAGTTATTCATATATGAAGGCCATCTGATTGAGGGAGGATCGGTCTCTTGGTCGGCTCGGATTGACCG
>NZ_JAMYOR010000031.1:0-74289 GCF_040319965.1 Mesorhizobium sp. M0830
AAGAGATTCATGAGCGTCGACTTGCCGGCGCCGTTCTCGCCGAGCAGTGCGTGGATTTCGCCGGCCTTGAGGTCGAAGTCGACGCCGCGCAGCGCCTGGACACCGCCGAAGCGCTTGACCGCACCGGTGACGGAAAGCAGCGGCGCGCTCATGCCGGCCTCGCACAGGATTGCCGGGCCTGCAGCGTCGCCTGCAGCCGGACCGCCTGCGGCTCCAGGCCGCTCGATGCAATGCGGGCGCAGAGCAAGGCCGCGGCCTGCCGGCCGATCTCGGTGCAGGGCTGCGCGACGAGTGTCAGTCGCGGCTCGAAGCAATCGGCCCATTCGAAATCGTCGAAACCGGCAAGCGAGATATCCCCTGGTATCGAGAGACCCCTTTCGCGGATTGCCCGTACCGCTCCGATGGTCGTCATATTGTTGCCGGTGATCAATGCCGTGGGCGACGACGGCAGGGACAGAATGGCGTGGGTTGACGCGGTGGCGCTCACCGTGTCGACGTTCTCGCGCGAGACACACTGCGGCAGGCATTCAAGTCCATTGGCGGCAAGCGAGGCGCGAAAAGCCTCGATGCGCTCACGCGTCGTCGCCAAGCCCGGCTGGCCAGCGAGATAGCCGATGCGCTTGTGACCGAAGGAGGCGACGTGGTCGATGAGCGCCCGCATAGCCGTTTCGTTGTCGACACCGATCTGGTCAAAGCGCTGATCGGCGAAGCGGTCGATAAGCACGCAGGGCAGCTTCTTCTCGGCCAAATAGTCGATGGCGCGCTGCGGCGCGCCCGACGGTGCCAGGATAACGCCGTCGACCCGCCGCTGGTGGAAGGCGCGCACCACCGACAGCTCGCGATCGGGATCCTCCTGCGTGTCGGAGAGGAACACCATGAGGCCAAGACGCGCGCATTCGGCTTCCACCGCGCAGATGATGTCGGTGAAATAGGGGTTGGAAATCGCCGAGATCGCCAGGCCGACGCTGTTGGTCGAGGCCATCTTCAGCGATCGGGCCAGCTCGTTGGGCTGATAGCCCATCGCGGCAATCGCGTCATTGATCAGCCGCGCCTTCTCCGGCGAGACAAAGCGGGTCCGGTTGATGACATGCGAGACGGTCGAAACCGACACGCCGGCGCGGCGCGCGACCTCAGCCATTGTCGGCATGGCGGCTCAATTGGAGTGCTGGCAAGCGCTCCTCCCTGATGATGCGTTTCCGGTCCGCTCTTATTGGTTTCTGGCGGATTTGGGACTAAGATAGCGCTGTCGAAACGTTTGCGCAATCGCTTCGATGTGACGATTTTCGACCAAATTTGCGCCCGCAATTTCAATCGACTGACCGGAGGGGCGGCAAGATCGCGGGGCCAATGCGAGGCGGCCGGTTATTTTCCTGGCAGTAGCGTAGCAGCGCGATCACGAATGCGGCGTATAGGATTGGACGAGTCCCGCACGCCTAAGCCACGGACGACATAGAAGACCGAGCGCTTCTGCACGTCCACGCCGCATGTGATCCAATGACTTCGCGCGGCAGATCGCCGACCGGATAGGGCAGGCGCTTTGCCGTCACCTCTTGCCACTCGGGCGCTCGCCAACGCCGCCGAGCGTGTAGTACTCGCCGAAGCCGGCGTTCGTGGCCAGGCTTCATCGAGCACGGCCGAGCCTTGTTCCTGACAAGATTGCTGTTTGCGTTTTTCACCTCACCCGGTTTTGCGGGCAAATTTCGGAACTATGCCTTTCGCCTGCGGTTTATGGGAGGAAGGGACCGAGTTCCGAAGGAGAAATCAGATGAAACATCTTCTGATCACGAGCATGATCGCGCTCGGCGTCGGGTGCGGCGCCGCGATGGCGCAGACCGAATCCGCGCAGCCGAGCGGAGGCGACAATTGCGCCGCCGGCCAGGCCGACTGCCAGAAGGGCGGCAAGGCGGGCGAGCAGCCCCAAAGCAAGATGAAGTCGCAGACCGAGCAGAATGCCCAGGGGAAGGCCGGCGCCAACACCGAGGAGCAGGCCCAGGGTAAGGCCAAGGTGAAGACCGATGAGCAGGCCCAGGGCAAGGCCGGCACTAAAACCGAGGAGCAGGCTCAGGGTACGGCCAAGGTGAAGACCGATGAGCAGGCCCAAGGCAAAGCCGGCACCAACACCGAGGAGCAGGCTCAGGGTACGGCCAAGTGCCAGACCGGCATGGCCAACTGCCCGAAGGGTTCGAAAACGAATGAGCAGGCCCAAGGCAAGACCAAGATGAAGACCACTGAGCAGAATGCTCAGGGCAAGACCGGCACCACCACTGAGCAGAACGCCCAGGGTACGACCAAGATGCAAACCCAGCAGAACGCCCAGGGCAAGACCGGTACAACCACTGAGCAGAACGCCCAGAGCAAGACCGGCGCCACCACTGAGCAGAACGCCCAGGGTACGACCAAGATGCCGACCCAGCAGAATGCCCAGGGTAAGACCGGTACGACCACCGAGCAGAACGCCCAGGGCAACGCCAACGTCCAGACCGACCAGAACAAGACGGCCTCGATCAACAACGTGACGGTCGAGCAGAAGACGCAGATCACGCAGATCATCCACGAGACCCACGTCCAGCCGGTTCGCGATGTCGGCTTCGACATCTCGGTCGGCGTCCAGGTGCCCCGGCATAAGATCCGCCTGCATCGGCTGCCACCGCGTATCGTCGAGATCGTCCCGGCTTATGAACGCTACGAGTATTTCGTGCTGGCCGACGGACGCATCGTCATCGTCGATCCGGATACCTACGAGATCGTGGCTATCCTGGAGGCCTGATCGGGACAACATCGCGAAAAGCAAAAAGACGCTGCCGTGCCGCAAGGCTCGGCGGCATCTTTTTGCTCTGGCATCGAAGGTCCACTCGCGTCGGAAAGGACATGCAAGTTGTCATAAAATTGAAGCACACAACCGACAGCAAGGCCGCAATGACGACTGTAATACTCCGGAAGATCCGTACCGACAAAGCTGGCGCGGAGCGGGCTGCGACAACAACGCTATTAAGGAGGCCTGCATTAGCCGCGGAAAACCGTGAGCTGAGATACTCAAGGATCAATAGCGGAACAGCTGCTTTACCCCATGTGGCTCCCAATCGCGGACGATCAGGTTGCGGCCCCAAGGCCGGTCGTTCAGGCATTGGCTTCGATGAGGGCTTCTGCCGCCCTCATCCGGCCACTTCGCTGGCGCTCCTCCCACAAGAAGGAGGGAGGTCGTCTACGCAGCGCTCCACCTCGTATGCGATTGCCGTCCCTGCCCCTCACCCGGCTTCGTCGCGGCGCACGCGCAGGCCGTCGACGAAGACATCGACGAGGCGGATGACGGTGGCCTGCCAGCCGGGCTGGTCGCGCGTGTAGCACATGCCGATCAGGGCGCGCATGACGTCCTCCGGCGCGATGTCGTCGCGGATTTCGCCGGCGGCGACGGCCGCCGCCATCAGATTGCCGACGGAGCGGGCCGACTGCGCGGCGGAATGAGCGTAGAGCTCGGTCGAACTGCCGGCGGCCGGGGCAAGAGCGGCGAGCATGCCCTTCTTGGTGGCGACCATGCCGACATTGGCATGCAGCCAGCGGCGCAGCGCCTCCAGCGGCGGCGCCTCGGCGGCGAGCGTCACGGCCAGATCGACGAGTTGGTCGACCTCGCGCCGGTAGACCGCCTGAAACAGCGCCTCGCGCGTCGGAAAATGGCGATAGAGCGTACCGATGCCGACGCCGGCGGTTCGGGCCACAGCCTCCAGGCTGGCGTCCGGGCCGCCGGCGCTGAACACGTCATGCGCCGCGACGAGCAGGCGGTCCCGGTTGCGGACAGAATCGGCGCGCGGTTTCCGGCTTGCCTTTTCGGTTTTCTCGCCCATCTACCTTTCATTCCCAATTTTTTGCTTGCAAAACGGAGGCACCCTCCGTATAACACATCTCGGGCAGCCGGTGTGGATTGTTGATTGTAGCCTCGCGCCCTGCCTCCCGAAAGGCTTGCTGTCTGCGTCGCACAGCCGACCCGCCACGTCGATAAATTTCTGAGACATAATCCATCGGAGCGAACATGACTTTGTCCGTCACGTTAACTGTCAACGGCGCCCGCAAGGACGTTGCGCTGGAAGACCCGCGAGTGACACTGCTCGACCTTCTGCGCGAGCGGCTTCATCTTACCGGAACGAAGAAAGGCTGCGACCGCGGCCAATGCGGCGCCTGCACGGTGCTGGTCGACGGGCGTCGGATCAACGCCTGTCTTGCGCTGGCGGTCAGCCTCGACGGCGCCGATGTGCAGACTATCGAAGGTCTCGCCGAAGGCGACCGGCTCGACCCGGTGCAAGCCGCTTTCATCGAACATGACGGCTTCCAGTGCGGCTTCTGCACGCCGGGCCAAATCATGAGCGCTGTGGGCCTCATCGGCGAGGGCGACGCCGGCAACGACCCGCAGCGCATCCGCGAGAGCATGAGCGGCAATCTGTGCCGCTGCGGCGCCCATACCGGCATCATCGAGGCCGTGCTCGACGCACAGCAGCGCCTGTCCACCGAAGAACGGAGTGTCGCATGAACCTGTTTGATTACGTTCGCCCGGCTTCAGTGGCCGAAGCCGTCGCCGCCGCCGCCGAACCCGGTGCCGCCTATCTCGCCGCCGGCACGAATCTGCTTGACCTGATGAAGGGCGGCGCGTTGCGTCCCGGAAAGCTCGTCGATGTCACAAGGCTGCCCGGCCTCGACCGCATCGAGCGGCTTGCCGACGGATCGCTGCGCATCGGTGCCATGGTGCGTAATGCCGATCTCGCCCGCGATCCGGCCTTCGCCGCCACCTATCCGGCCGCTGCCGAGGCGCTTCTCTCAGGCGCCTCGCCGCAATTGCGCAATGCCGCCACCGTCGGCGGCAATGTGATGCAGCGCACGCGCTGCGCCTATTTCCATGACGCGGCCAGCGCCTGCAATCGACGCGACCCCGGCGCCGGCTGCGACGCGCTGGGCGGCGAAAACCGCAGCCATGCCGTGCTCGGCTGGTCCGACGCCTGCATCGCCACCCACCCGTCGGATTTCTGCGTGCCGCTGGTCGCCCTCGACGCCGTGGTCGAGATCGAGGGACGGGACGGCCGCCGCGAGGCGCTTTTGGAGGATTTCCATTTGCTTCCGGGCGCGACGCCCGAGCGCGAAACCAACCTTGCGGCGGGCGAACTGGTCACCGCGCTGCGCCTGCCAGCCAGGGCAGCCGGTTTCCGTGCCTACTCACGCTATCTGAAACTGCGCGAGCGCACTTCGTTTGCCTTCGCGCTGGTCTCGGCCGCCGCAGCCTTGCGGATCGAGAATGGCAGGATCAGCGAGGCCCGCCTGGCGCTCGGCGGCGTTGCTGCGAAACCGTGGCGCGCCCGCGCGGCGGAGGCGCTGCTGGTGGGGGCCGCGCCGGACGGTGACGCCTTTGCAAAGGCGGCTGCGGCCGCGCTGGCCGACGCAAGACCTTCAGGCGACAACGCCTACAAGATCGAACTGGCGAAGGGGGTGGTCAAACGCGCACTGCTGCTTGCGGCGGCCGGAACGCCGGTCCGCATGCCGGCGCTGCCCGGATCCGTCTTTGCTTCCGACACCGGAGTTGCCTTCCATGCCTGAGACCATTCCCTTTTCCGCCCCCCATGTCCGCATGGGGTCTTCGAGCGGCCAGCCGCTAAGCCGCCGCGACGGCGTGCTCAAGGTCACTGGCGCCGCGACCTTCGCCGCCGACAACCATCCTGAAAACCTGCTGCATGCCGTGGTCGCGGTCAGCACCATCGCGCGCGGCCGCGTCGCCTCGCTCGACGTGGCGGCGGCGAAAGCCCATCCCGGCGTCGTCGAGGTGATCACGCCGGCCAATTGCCCGCCGCTGGCGCTTGACCCGGAAGACAAACACTCGCTGTTCGACTTCCGCTTCGACGCCTTGCAGAACGACCGCGTGCGCTATGCCAAGCAGCCGATCGCGCTGGTCGTCGCCGGGACGCTGGAGGCCGCGGCCGAAGGCGCGCGGCTGCTCGCGCCGACCTATGAGGCTGAGACCGCGCATGTCGGCTTCGACGACGGTGAGCCCTACGATCCGCCGGCGGTGGGAATTGGCAGCCCGCCGAACTTCGACAAGGGCGATATCGCCGCCGGTCATGCCGCGGCGGCCCACAGGATCGACACTGATTTTGAGACGCCGCCGCAATATCACAACGCCATGGAACCGCACGCCATCGTCGCCGAATGGAATGGCGACCGGCTGACCATTGACACGCCGAATCAGGCCATCGTCATGTCGCGCGCGGCTTTTGCCGGCTATTTCGGCATCCCGGTCGAGAACGTGTTGCTGCGCAGCCCCTTCCTCGGCGGCGGCTTCGGCTCCAAGGCGATCATGAACGGCCACTACATTCTGGCCATCCTGGCCGCGCGCATGCTCGGGCGCCCGGTCAAGCTGGCGCTGCCACGCGACCAGATGTTCGGGCCGGTCGGGCATCGCGGCGCGACGCGTCAACAGCTCCGCCTTGGCATGGATGCGCAAGGGCGTCTGGCCGCGCTGGAACACCGCACGGTGGCAATGACCAGCAGCTTCGACGACTTTATCGAACCGGCGTCCAACGCCTCGCTGAACCTTTATGCCAGCCCGGCAATCTCGACCCGGCATTCGGCGGTGCGCGTCGATATCGGCACGCCGGGGCCGATGCGGGCGCCGGGCGAGGCCACCGGCTCGGCGGCGCTGGAATGCGCCATCGACGAGGCAGCACTTGCCTGCGGGCTCGACCCGCTGGAATTCCGTCTGCGCAACTATGCCGAGACCGATCCGGCCTCCGGCAAGCCGTTCTCGGCCAAGTCGCTGCGCGAATGCTATGCGCGGGGCGCGGAGAAATTCGGCTGGGCCGGGCGTCCGATTGAGCCCAGGCGGATGCGCGACAAGGGCGGAAACCTTGTCGGCTGGGGCATGGGCACGGCGCTGTTCCACGCACCGATGTTTCAGGCAGAAGCGCGCGCCACGCTGCGCGCCGACGGCACAGCGCTGGTCGAGACCGCCGGGGCCGACATGGGCCAGGGCGCGTGGACGGCGCTGGCCCAGATCGCCGCCGACGGGCTCGGCCTGACTATCGATCAAATCGAATTCCGCTCAGGCAATTCGGAGCTTCCCGACGGCGGCGTCGCCGGCGGCTCGGGTCATACCGCCACGGCGGGCACCGCGCTCCACAACGCCGGCACCGACGCCATCGCCAAGCTGGCGGAACTTGCCGTCAACGCCCCTGATTCGCCTTTGTTCGGTGCCGGCAATGCCGGCGTCGAGGCGCGCGGCGGGCGGCTCCATCATCGCGCCGACGAAACCCGCAGCGAAAGCTATGCCGACATTCTGGCGCGGGCCGGCCTGAAAACCCTGGAAGGCATGGGCGCCGGCGGGCGTGATTCAGCGGACGCAGAGGCGCGGGCGATGTTCTCGCACGGCGCGGTGTTCGCCGAGGTCAAGGTCGACGCCGATCTCGGCCAGGTGAAGGTGACGCGGCTTGTCGGTGCCTTTGCCGCCGGGCGCATCATCAACCCGAAGCTGGCGAAAAGCCAGCTCTATGGCGGCATGATCTGGGGCCTTTCCTTCGCACTGCATGAAGAGGCGGTCCACGACCGCCGCAGCGGTCGGCCGATGAACGCCGACCTTGCCAGCTATCACATCCCGGTCCATGCCGACATTCCCGATATGCAAGCGCTGCTGATCGACGAGGACGACCCATATGTGAACCCGCTCGGCATCAAGGGCGTCGGCGAGATCGGCATCACCGGCACGGTCGGCGCCATCGCCAACGCCATCTGGCACGCGACGGGTGTAAGGGCGCGCCGCTTTCCGATCCGCATCGAGGACATTGTCTGCTGAGGAGGTTCGCTGCTAAGGCCCGGCCCTGTATCCGAGCAGATCGCCGGGCTCGATAGCGCGGAGAGCCCTTCGCTCAACCTTACCTGCGGCGAGGGACCGGCGACGCTCCTTGTGGATGTCGGTGAGATGGACAAGCTCATCTCACTTCAATCGCTTGCGCTCCCGGACGATATAGCAAGCCAAGTTAGGGGCTACGCGCATCGACTTTGACGGCCCAGGTACATGGCACTCGCGTGCCAACGGAGATGACGGCTTGCGTCCTGCGCAGGGAAAAGGGGGCGTAACTAGTTCTTTAGCCTACAAGTCTACGCATAAGGAGTAGACTCAACATCTATATGATAATATCAAAATACAGTTCGGTCTAAAGTGGAAATATCGGTTGCAATGGCGCGATAAATCGTTAACGCTTATCTTTAGTGAGAGGCTTGGTTCTAACGACCGACTTGCCAGTTCGGTTGGCAATGCGGAATTTAGCAACGTCGACGGTTACGTCGGGTCGCATTGCTGTCGGTTGCAGCGCTGCCGAGAAACAGACACATGCACAAGAGTCTTCGGCAGCGCCGTGGCAGAGTACCGCTGCCGGCTGCCTCGCATTCGTTAATCTAAAAGATCCAGCTTCCACTGACCGGCTGATCAAAGATCGGCGGGCAATCCTTAACTTGCGCTGCGGGCTGGTGCCAGAGGTGGTCTGTGCAGCGCGTTGTGTAACTTTGGCTCTGGCAAAACGAAGGGAGGATCAAATGTCCAGACATTGGTTGATCTTGGCGGCTGCGGCCGCATTCATGGGCAGTGCACTTGTGCTCGGGACGGGTGCCGCTTTCGCCTCTGGGTCGTCAGCGGACTGCGAAGCCGCCGGCGGAACGTACACTAAAGACGGCCCGAACTCTATCTGCGTTTACCCTGAAACCACTAAGGATGTGAATGGCAACGCCAACGGAACCGCAACGCAGGATACGACCACCGGCCAAGGCAATCTCGGCAACGATCCCGTCACCACGTGCACGGGCAACCCGGGGCATTGCAAGTAGTAACGGGCCCCTTTGAGGTGCCGCCCCCGGGCGGCACCTCAATGATCACATATGGGATGAGGCGGGAGCATCGACCCACGCTTTCGCCTGTTGGCCGATCAACTCTGCGTCTCCAATTGGTTCTGACAATGATGCGCATTGTGTTGCTAGCAACGGCGTTCTTGGGCGCGGCCGCGATACCATCGAGCCAAGCGTCGCCGTCGCCGTCCTCGGTGCTCGGCCAGTTGCCATCAGGGCTTGATCGGCTGGCAGCTTTTTTGTCTTCCTCCTCCGGCGATGTGAACGCACACTCCTACCGCACAGCAGCCGTGGAGCGGGGCGACATTGTCACAACCGTGCAGGCAGCTGGCACGCTGAACGCGCTGGTCCTGGTCGAGGTGGGCTCGCAAGTATCCGGCCTGGTCAAAGAGCTTTATGTCGATTTCAACTCCAGCGTGAGGGAGGGCCAGGTCATCGCTCGGGTGGAGCCAGAAATATACGAGGCAAAGGTGGCGCAGGCCCAGGCCGAGCTTGAGATGGCCGAGTCGCTTGTGCTGGTGCAGCGAGCGCAGGTTGAGCAGGCACTGGCTGAGGTGGAAACTGCCGAGGCAAGGCGCACCTCCGCGAAGGCTGAAAGCCTGCGCGCCCAAGTTGGGCTTGACGGTGCGGCACAGGATATGGAACGCAAGCGCCCCCTCGCTCAACGCAAGGTCATCGCATCCGGCGAATTGGAGCATGCTGAGAACGCCTACAGATCGGCCGAGGCGCAGGCAACTGCGGCCCGTGCGGATGAGCTGTCGCGGGAAGCGTCGGTCCGCGCGGCTCAGGCGGCGCTCCACATGGCAGAGGGGCAGCTTGCGAACACTTTGGCGCAGGTGAAGCAGAAGCAGGCAATCCTGCGTCAGGTGCAGATCGATCTTGAGCGTACCTATATCCGTTCGCCAGTCACCGGCACGGTAGTCAACCGAGCCGTCAGCGGTGGCCAGACTTTGGCGGCCAGCCTCCAAAGCCCGGTCCTGTTCACAATCGCACAGAACCTCGCGCAGATGCAGGTCGAAGCCTCAGTGGTGGAGGCTGATATCAGCCGCTTCTCGATAGGGCAGCCGGTCACCTTTACAGTCGATGCCTATCCCGAGCGCGTCTTCGCCGGCACCGTAAAGCAGATCCGCAAAGCACCGCAGATCGTGCAGAACGTCGTCACCTACGTAGTGGTGATCGCTGCCGAAAATCCCGACGAGCTGCTGCTGCCCGGTATGACTGCCAATTTGCAGGTGGTGGTGGCACAGCAGAAAGATACCTTGAAAGTGCCAAACGCCGCTCTGCGCTTCCGGCCACGGGGCGGCACCCTAGAGGAGGCCCGTCTGAATGAGACTCCCCTATTAAAATCGGTTGAGAACGGCGTGGAGTCGGGATCGATTGGGCAAGTCTTTGTACTGGGACGGGACGGCAGGCCGGCACCGGTTGCGCTTCGAATCGGGATCAGCGACGGCCGAATGAGCGAGATTCTGGCTGGAGAGCTGGCCGAGGGGCAGCCGGTCATTACCGGGTTCGCCGCGTCACCAGGACGGGATGCCGAGGCCTCTTCGGTCCTGGTTCGCTTCCGGCTGCAGTGAGGCACCGGGGATGGTCCTGATCGCGGTCGAGGCTCTGCGTCACAGCTACCGCATCGGCGGCGGACTGGTGTGGGCGCTCGACGGCATTAGCCTGAACATTGAACAGGGCGATTTCGTCGCCGTGATGGGAGCTTCAGGTTCCGGCAAGTCCACGTTCATGAACATTTTGGGGTGCCTCGACAGGCCAGCCGAAGGCAGTTATCGGCTTGACGGCATTGATGTCGGCCGCCTCCGCCAGGATGCGCTCGCGACAATCCGCAACCGCAGCATTGGTTTCGTATTTCAGTCTTTCAACCTGCTGCCGCGCACCAGTGCGCTGGAAAATGTTGAACTGCCGCTCGTCTATCGTCGCATGCGCGCCGCCGAGCGCCGTCGCCGCGCTCTCTCGTTGCTCGAAAAGCTCGGCCTGGCCGACCGAGCGAGCCATACACCAGCGGAGTTGTCAGGCGGACAGCAGCAGCGCGTTGCCATTGCCCGCGCTCTGGTCACCGAGCCTTTGGTCCTGCTTGCCGACGAGCCAACCGGAGCGCTCGACAGTCAGACCGGGCAAGAGATCATGGCGATTTTCCGCCGTCTCAATGGTGAAGGGCTCACCATTGTGCTGGTGACACACGAGCCGGAGGTTGCTGCCAATGCCGGTCGCATCGTGACCTTCCGCGACGGGCGCATGGTGGCCGACCATCCCGCTCCGCAGCACGCATGGCATTCGGGCTCCCAAGGCCGTCTGTCGCTGGTCTACAACAATGCCCAGTAGCGCGAGAGCGGCTTTGCGATCGATGCGCGCCCACCGCCTGCGCAGCGCCCTTACCATGCTGGGCATCATCATCGGTGTCGCCGCTGTGGTGGTAATGATGTCCATCGGCAATGGCGCTCGCGAACGCATCGCGGCTCAGATTCGCAGTCTCGGCACCAACCTTATCAGCGTCACTCCAGGCAGCGCACGCATGGGCAGCGTTCAGCTTGGCAGTGGTGCCGCTCCGCGCCTGAGCGAAGGCGATGCGGTGGCGATCGAATCGGAGATCCCGGGCGTCATTGTTGCGGTGCCGCTCCTTTACAGCCGGGCTCAGTTTACGGTCGGGAACTCGAACTGGCAGGGTGTTCTTCGCGGTGTCACTCCAAGCTATTTCATCGCGCGCGAATGGGCCGTCATGGCTGGGCGTGAAATGATATGGGAAGATGACAGGCGCGCCACCAATGTGGTGCTTCTTGGGACCACAATGCGGGAGAAGCTGTTCGGCCAGGCCGACCCCGTTGGTGCCCCGTTGCGCATACGCGATGTGCCGTTCACCGTCATCGGTGTGCTCGAGCGCAAGGGCCAGAGCGTGTGGGGCGACGACCAGGATGATGTTGCGCTGGTTCCAATAACGGCAGCTCGGCGTCAATTCGTTGGCACCAGCCGTGCCAATCCTTGGCAGGTCCACAATATCACGGTCAAGTTCGCAGAGGGCGTGTCGGCCGAGGACACTATGGCGGCCATTCACGACCTGTTGCGTCAGCGGCACCGGCTGCAGCCGGGCCAGGAAGAAACCATCATGGTGAGCAATCTGGCCGAGGCGGCGGAGGTTGAGAAAACGGCAACGAACGCCGTATCACTGCTTCTTTTCACGGTCGCGTCGGTATCTCTGGTGGTCGGCGGCATCGGTATCATGAACATCATGCTTGTGACGGTTACGGAGCGCACCCGCGAGATCGGGCTGCGGCTCGCGGTGGGCGCGCGCCAAAGAGATATCCTTGCTCAGTTTCTCGTCGAGGCCATCACCCTTGCTTTGATGGGTGGCATCCTCGGTGTATCCATCGGGATCATCGCGGCGGCTGCCATTGGCACATTCGCTCAATGGCCGGTCGTCATCGATCTCAGCGCGGTGCTGCTTGCCGTCAGCTTCGCCGCCTGCGTGGGCGTCTTCTTCGGTTATTATCCCGCCCGCAAGGCTGCACGGCTTCAGCCTATCGAAGCCCTGCGCGCCGAGTGATCCTGCCACCTCGTGCATCAAACAGCGCTTAGTCTCGCTCTGCGGTTCCGTGATTGAGTACCATCACGCGCGCTCCGGTGGGAGAGATGCGGACCGGCAAAATTTCGTCGTTAGCGGTCAGGGCACAATCGGTCGATTGGAAACGAGTTCATCCCCATCTGGACCGGGTTTATTGCTGCAACAGATTAGCACTGATGCGAACGAATGGGTGCTCAAGCGCTCAGCACCGCTCGTACTCAAAAGCGTGCCGGTCCACGGCACTGGCCGAAGTGATGCTGCCGAAGCCATCGCTAGCTGAACTAACTGAATGAAGGCTTCCCGCGGTTCCGCGACGTCCATGTTGAGCGGGGAATGACCGGCTTCGGGTCAGATCGCGTCGATGCATGGGGGCGCGTGAACGTCCGCTTCTCACATTCCAAGCCGCAAGTCCGCTTCTGATGCGGTGGACGGCTCTCCTCCCTCCTACGGCATGATCGCGGGATTAGAGCTGGAGGGGCGCTATAGTGAGCAACGTTACCGACAATCGGTCTGGATATTGCGAAGTCCGTTTTTCAAGTCCACGGCGTGGATGCGGCCGTCGGCCGCGAGAGGGCGTTAGGGGAGAAGCCTCAAACACCGCTGCGAGATTAGAAGGCAGGAAGAATTGTCTAGCGACCGGACCGCGCGGCGGGGCCTTTGAGGCGTATCTTTGGGACGGATACGAACAGCATACTCCTGCGCAGCCAAGGTTAGGGTCCGGGCCTCCCATCCCGTGCCGAGCCTCGGGCCGGCGTCGCTCCTGGTTCGCTCGGGGAGCGCTGGGGGAGCCGCGTCGCGTTTCTCGGCGTTTGCAGCTCGTCCGTTGGCCAATGCCCGCCCGACCAGAAACTTGAGCCCAGCGCCCGAGGATACGACCGGTCCGCTGGGTCCGATCATTTCTTATTCTAAACGCGAGGCAGAGTCGGTCGAGAGACAGGTAAGAGCAAGAATTACCGCGGGCCCGGACCGGCCGGACCGGCAGCGCCCCGCCCTGTCTCCATCGGCGTGATCAAACCAGGTTAGCTGCGAGAAGAGGCCTATAGAAGTGGCAAGGGAGGCTGCCTCTGGGGTAGCGCCGCTTGACCTTCAGCTGTGCCGCGTGCACCAACGACCAGCAGGAGGGACACCCCCGGTCAAAAAACGGCACCCTTGAGTTCTCTGCGGGTCGCACGATCTAGGGGTCGGTCAGAGGCGCTCCGTCGCAAGTTGTGCTATCCTCTCTCACCCCAAGCTTGGGAAAATAGGAACAAACGGCAAGCAATGGGAGTGCTCGATGACTTTAGCTAGCGCGACGAAGCATGCTGCCTTGATTACGGCCGCTGTGGTTTTTGGTGCGGCCGGTGTGATGCTTGTTCGGCCGTCATGGTCGGCGGCGGCACCGCCGATGGGTGGTGGCTACACCAATGTCATTCCGATCCCGGTCAATGATCCGGCGGTCAAGGAAATTGCGGGCGCGCTTTTCAAGCCCCAGGGCACGGGACCGTTCCCGGTAGTAGTCTACATGCCCCCCTGTGGCGGGCCGAACTTTCCCCCTGAGTTTCAGCAGGAGAAGTTCGTGACCGAAAGACTGCTGTCGAAGGGCGTTGCGATCTTCATAGTCGATACGCATACGCCGCGCGGGGAAAACGATAACTGTGCCAAGTTCGTTACTGTGCTAGCGGATGTCCAGAATAGAAACCAAGCTGTTCTTCAGTTGATCACGCAAGGCGGCGTAGACGCCGTAGCGGCGGTGAAGGTCGTCAAGGCAATGCCCGACATCGACCCCAAGAAGGTCTTTCTGATGGGATTTTCGGCCGGCGCGACGGCCGCCCTATATGCCACCGATCCCAATGCACCGGGGGCACACGATACTAGTATTGCCGGCGTTGTGGCGTACTATCCGTTATGCTACGAGAACGCCAAAGCGTCCGCTCCGACTCTGATCCTGATCGGGGATAAAGACGACTGGACAGGCCCTGTGGCCGCCTGCCAAGCCCTCGAGGGCAAGACCAATTTTGAGGTACTCGTTTATCCGGGCGTTACTCACTCCTTCACCATGCCGTTTGAACAGCCCTTCGACCTCGCAGGGCACCATCTTGCTTACGACGAAGCGGCAACAAAGCAAGCCGCGGAACAAGCAGAGGCATTCATCGCTGCGCATCTGAAATGAAGTCGCGGCAGGGCTGTGCGAATGGGTGATCCCAGCCGAAGCCCATTCCGCCGATCCGCAGCCAGTGTGGCGGGATCGGCCGCTGCCGACCTCAATGCGCCCCATGCACGAACCCGCTTCGCGGGAAGGCGCGGTTGGCAATGCAGTATGGTAATCTTCGGCTTTGAGTGCCTAACTGCCTGACCAGACCATGGAGTTCCCTTCAACGAGAGGAACTCGCCATGGCTACCCTGCCGACCAATGCACCGATATCACCGCTTCGTCAGCGCATGCAGCAAGACATGCTGATGCGAGGTCTGGGACCGCATACACAGCAGGATTACGTGCGTCACGTCCGGCGCTTCACCGCATTCCTTGGGCGCGCTCCCGACACTGCGACGCCCCAGGATATCCGGCGCTTCCAGTTGCACCAGCATGAGAACGGTGTCGGCCCCGCGACGATCAACGGCGCGGTCTCGGCGTTGCGCTTCCTGTTCATGGTGACACTGATGAGGCGGGATCTGGCGCGTGCGCTGGTGATCATGCGCTATCCGCGCAAGCTGCCCGATGTGCTGAGCGTGGAGGAAGCGGCGCGGCTCCTCGAAGCAGCACCTGGCATCAAGTACAAGGCTGCGCTCGGCGTCGCCTATGGCGCGGGCCTGCGTGTGTCCGAGGTCGCGCACCTGAAGGTCGATGATATCGACAGTACGCGCATGCTGATCCGCGTCGAACAGGGCAAGGGACGCAGGGACCGCAACGCCATGCTCTCGCCGCAACTTCTGGAACTGCTGCGGTTGTGGTGGCGCGAAGGCAAGCGGCGCGGGGTCATGCTGCCGCATGGCTGGCTGTTCCCGGGGCGCGGTTGCACCGATCCGATCTCGTCGCGGCAACTGCACCGCGCCGTCCACGAGTCTGCTGAAGTCGCAGGCATCCGCAAGCGCGTCAGCCCGCACACGCTGCGGCACAGCTTTGCCACCCATCTGCTCGAACAGGATGTCGACATCCGCGTCATCCAGGTGCTGCTAGGCCACAGCAAGCTCGATACGACCGCGCTCTACACCAAGGTCTCGACCCGGACAATCCACGCGGTCGCCGGGCCGCTCGACCGGCTGATGGCGCTGATGGAAGGCAAGTCGCCGCCCGGCTGATCCGTGCGCGCCTCGATCGAGGTCGCCGACGTCTTCCGTGCCGCCGCGCCGGCCTATCGGGCCGTCTATGCAGGTCATCTGAGCCTGCAGCAACTCAAGGTCATGTCGGCGATCGAACAATGTCGCACCGCGGCCCTCGGCGGGCATGTCGAAGCCTGCGAGGACTGCGGCGAGCGGCGCATCGCCTACAATTCCTGCCGCAACCGGCATTGTTCCAAGTGCCAGGGCGCGGCCGCGCGTACATGGCTCGCCGAGCGCGAAGCCGATCTGCTCCCGGTCGGATACTTCCACATCGTCTTCACGCTGCCGGCCGAAGTCGCCGAGATCGCGTTCCATAACAAGGCGCTGATCTATGATCTGCTGTTCAAGGCGGCATCGGAGACGATGCTGACGATCGCGGCCGACAGCAGGCACCTCGGCGCCAGGATCGGCATCACCGCCGTCCTCCACACCTGGGGCTCGGCAATGACGCATCATCCGCATGTCCACATGATCGTACCAGGCGGCGGCATCGCGCCAGACGGAAGCCGGTGGATATCGTCGCGTCCGGCTTTTCTCCTTCCAGTGCGCGTGCTCGGCAAACTGTTCCGCCGGCTCTTCCTCACCCGGCTGGTTACGCTGCACGAGGCCGGACGGCTCAGCTTCTTCGGATCGATGGCGCACCTGGGCGACCGCCGGGCATTCCTGCGGCACCTGTCGCCAGTCCGGAAGAAGCGCTGGGTGGTCTATGCCAAGGCGCCCTTCGCCGGGCCGGAAGCCGTGCTTGCCTACCTGTCGCGCTACACCCACCGGGTTGCGATCTCGAACAGCCGCCTGATCGCCTTCGACAAGAACAGCGTCACCTTCCGCTACAAAGACTATCGTCGCGAAGGCGCCAACCGCCAGCAGGTCATGGTGCTCGCGATTGATGAGTTCATCCGCCGCTTCCTGCTCCATGTCCTGCCGCACGGCTTCCATCGCATCCGGCATTACGGCCTGCTTGCCGGCGGCTCCCGCAAGGCCAGCCTCGCGCTCGCCCGCGAACTGCTCAGCGTTGCCACACCTCCCGATGACGACACCCCGCACGAGCCGGAAGACTTCCGCCCGTCATGCCCGTGCTGCGGCGGACGCATGATCGTCATCGAGGTGTTCGAACGGTGGAGGCAGCCGCGCGGACCGCCCAACGCGACCGCAGCGAGCCGGGAGAACTCTCCATGATCCGGCATGGCCCGCTTGCCCCCACGACCGCGCTACGCCGGCGCAGGTCAACGGAAACGCATGTGCGCTTTGCTGTTGCGCCCGTCATCAGGCATGCGAACCCAGTCAGAATCACCGCAACAAGCTCCCCGACCAAGCCCGGACGTTACTTCCTCGACACGCCCGCAGCACGAAATGTGAGCGTTCGCGACAGGCGCTGGCACACCCCGCCACACAAATCCCCATAGCGCACAGCATGCGGCCCGTGGGTTCCTGCATGGGAGGCTTTCGTACGCCTGACGGCACCCGAAACCCTTCACACTCTCGGCCATTCTGCCGGCCCCTGTTGTTCCCCGGAAGCGGACATAGCTGATGTCAACGCCACCGGGCGAGTTGCGCCATCAGCGGACATTGGATTTCCATGGCCAGACGCCACAGTTGGATCCCATTCCGGAACCTCGGAGAATCGATGTGTGCGGCCATCCGATTGTGTGAAAGGTCTCTACAACGACGATTTCGCTATCGCCTTTCTCAGACCGCCAAATCGACGGCGGTATGCTGCGGGCGTCATGCCGACGCTGCGGCGGAATAGCCGGCTGAAAAAGCTGGCGTCCTCGTAGCCGATCTCGCTGCTCACCGCTTCTAAAGGAAGGGCGCCGGTCTCCAAATGCTGCTTTGCTTCTTCCAGCCGCAAGGTATGAACGTATTTGATCGGCGTATATCCGGTCGCCTTTCGGAAGCGCCGGATGAAGCTGCGCTCCGGGAGGCCGCTGACCTCGGCCATCTTAGCCACCGGGGAACGAACCGAATAGTTGTCGGCGATCCACTGCTGGCTCTTTCTTACGAGCGCGTCCTCCGCTGCGGGGGACGATGTGAGCGCGGCGAACGGTAACTGGCCGAAGTCATGCCAGGTGACGAGATAGATGCGTGCCACCTCCATCGCCTGCTTGAGCCCGACGAACCTTGCAATGAGAAACAGCGCGAGGTCCTGCCAGCTCGTGCCACCTCCCGCGAGGATGATGCGGTGGCCCGCTCCCTCCGTAATGAGCACCCGCGCTGCGTTGACGCGGACCTTCGGATAGTAGTCAGAGAGCGAACGGATGTAGCCCCAATGGATCGTCGCCTCCAGCCCGTCGAGCAGGCCGGCCTCTGCAAGCAGGAGAGCGCCCGAACAGGCGCTTGCCATCAGGGCGCCGCGCTGGTGGCAGCGCTTGAGCCATTCGACCTCCGGGCCGAACAGGCCACCGATACCGCTGCCCGGCGTCACGAAGAAGTCGGGGATGCAGACGATGTCGGGATCCGGACATTCGTCGAGCATGCAGTCCGGCCGAATCCAAACGTTGTTGGACGCGCGGAACCCCTCGCTCTGCCGCGCCACCACGCGGGTCTGCATGCGCTGCGCGCCGGCCTCGCCCCGCGTCAGAAAACCCCAGTCGCGTCCCGCCGACGACAGCAAATCGACCATACCGAATAGGGTCGAAGCCGTGACCTCCGGCACCGCAAGCAAGGCGACCGTAATCGGACGAATGTCTTCGGCCATGGCAGAAAACACCATTTTTGCGCTGAAATGACTTTAGCCTGTTGCAATGCGCGGGGGTAGCTTCCTGGCCGGACAGGAGAACAGCATGACCCTCATCGACCATGCGGCCCGCGCCGCGACCGAACCATCGCGGCCTCTGAACCTGCTCATGCCCAGCGACGAGGGGTACGACGATGCCCGCGTGGTCTGGAACGGGATGATCGACCGCAAGCCCGACTGCATCGTGTTGTGCCGCGATGTGGCCGACGTGGTCGCAGGCGTCGCCATCGGGGCGGAGCGCAGCCTGCCGGTCTCGATCCGTTGCGGCGGTCACAACGTCGCCGGCTATGCGGTCTGCGACGCCGGCGTGATGCTCGATCTTTCGGCGATGCGCGAAGTGCGCGTCGATCCGGTCGGGCGGCGCGCCTGGGCTGAGGGCGGCGCGAGATGGGCTGATGTCGACAGGGCCACCGCGCCGTTCGGTCTCGCGACGCCTGGCGGCCTCATCTCCGAGACCGGCATCGGCGGCCTTACCCTGTCAGGAGGGATCGGATGGCTAAGGGGCAGGCATGGACTATGTGTCGACAATCTGATGGCGGTGGAAATCGTGACTGCAGACGGCCGGCTGGTTCGCGCGAGCGAAACCGAGAACCCGGATCTGTTGTGGGCGCTTCGCGGTGGCGGCGGCAATTTCGGGGTCGTCACTGAGTTCGAGTTCGCGCTGCACGCGATCGAGCCGGAGCTGATGTTCTGCGCGCCCGCCTATCCGGAGGAGCGTGCCGCGGAAGTCCTGCCGCTTTGGCGCCAGTTCATGGAAGACGCTCCCGACGCAGTGAGCGGCCTCGCCGAATTTTCGACCTTGCCCGACGATCCATCGCTGCGCGTCGAGGCGAGGGGCCGGCGGGTCATCGCGCTGGCGACCGTCTTTGACGGTCCGGCCGATGAGGGTGAGCGCGTGCTCGCGCCGTTGCGCGGCTATGGCGAATGTCTGGCCGATTTCAGCGGCCGGATGCCCTACGTGGCGATCCAGAGTCTCTATGACACGCTTTTTCCGAAGGGCCGCGATCGCTGCTACTGGAAGTCACTCTATCTGAGGTCCTTCGATGACGCGGTGATGCACACCGTCCTCAGCGAGGTGGCAGCTCGCCCTTCCGAAATGACGTTCGTGTCCGTCTGGCGCTTCGCCGGCGCTATGACGCGTGTCGCTCCGGAGGCGACCGCCTTCGGCAACCGCGGCATGCCATGGATGCTGAGCATCGATGGCATCTGGTCGAACAGGAGTGATGATGAACGCAACATCGGCTGGGTGCGCCGGTTCTGGTCGACGATGCAGAAGCACGGGACAGGCCGCGTCTACTTGAACTTCCCCGGGCTTGGCGAGGATGCCGGCAACCTGGTTGCCGCAGCTTTCGGCAAGAACCTCACTCGGCTCCAAGATGTGAAGCGCCGTTATGACCCCACGAATCTATTTCGTATGAACCAAAACATCATTCCAGCCGAATGAGCGCGCGTTGAAAAAGGTAGTAAAGGCTCCCAAGCTGGCGCCAAATCGCGATCAGATCACAAAGAGCCCCGGCATGTTCCGGGGTGGTTTTTGTTGCCGCAATAGTCATTCCCCTACGGCTGGGTAATCCTTTTGGCGAAATTGCGCGGGCGCTGACGTGCCCTTAGATTGCGGTTGTCCCCGTGAAAGAGTGACCAGTGCGGCAGCCCTCTCCACAAGCCGCGCCGCACTGGTCATGCTCCCTACGAGTTGTGTAGCTAGGCCGGCTATCCCTTCGTCAATAACCTTTCGCATCTGCGGCGCGTTCGGCTCGTGCACCGCCTGCTTATGAGCCAGTTCAAGGCCATGCGACCTTTGAAGCGTATTCCATTCGCCCCAACGTTGCCGATTGTAAGCGGTTCCTCGATTTGGTGATCTGCCGGCCTGTCACGATTATATTCCTATGATTTGGCTCGGTTGGTCCAAGGGACAATCGCCGCTGCAAACATGAACAAAAAGTGAACAGGTAGAGCCTTGACCAGAGAGGAATATGTTCCTTATTCGTGGCAGTATCTGAGCAGAAAAGGCTATGCGGAAGCGCCGAGGCACGCCGACTGGTGAGGCTATGCCTGAATTGGAAACAGGGCTCGGTGGACTATTGATATGGCTCGGCGACGTCATTGTCGCGTTGCTGCCCCTCATTGCTAACAATGAGGCGCTTCAGCGACAACTCGCTTTGTACCGTATAGCCCTGTAGAACGGGTAATTCGCGCGGCCGACACAAAGTTTAGTCGCTAAATGTGGACGCCGCCGAGGACATTTCAGACCGGAGGTTAGGGCCGGGAGGAACGCGCATCGAAACCGGGGGCCGATCTCCGGATGCGATGGTCAGCAGCCGCTTGCACGCTGTCGTCCGACGCCGGCCCGGGATGATGTTGATTGCCTACGACGGCCGACATGGCGTGGAAAAGATCCCGACACCCGGCAAGCCGACGGTGGCGCTGCCGCAAACGGTTATGCAGGCCCCGTACCAAGAAAATGCTCACAGGATCCTGAGGTGAGAGGCCGGCCGGACTCATCAAGCGCTACGGAAAACGGCTCTGTTCAGCTTGCACTTTTCTGCACCAGTGGCGACCGGGGCCGGTCCTGCGAGATTAGAACTCCACAAGTTACCGAGAAATTGAGAGACTTGGACATGCATGACTTGATCGATTTCCTTCAGGCGAATGCGACGTTGGTAATCGCCAATCCCGCACCCTTTGCAATCTTGGCCTTGCTCTTTGGCAGCGGAGGGTTCGCCGTGGGCCGCTACTTTTTGACAGAACGCATCGCCAATCTTGAAAGCCGTATCGCACGGCGTGATGACGAGATAGAGCAGCTGAAATCTCGGAGCACCACCAACAAGACGGAAGGATCGCTGATCCCGATCATAGGCACCTCGGCAAGCGGAAACGAAACGGCCCCGCTGTTGGGAAAATGGCCAGATCGGCGCCAGTCGGGCAAACTGTCAGCCCCGCCGCGTCACAAGCCAATCGAACGGCTATAGACGACCCGGCACCCTGAGAGGCGTGGGATCAGCGGCCGATCTTCTGACACTCTTCGAGCATGCCGCCGAATGCCTGGCAAAGAAAGACTTGGCCCAACTCGTTCGACCTGTCATCCAGGCCCATCCGCCTGTTATAGGCCGACACTTGGTCCCTCAATTGAGACACTCGGCCAGCTCTATGGCCGCTGGAGTAAGCCCAGCCGCCTACAGCGCATGGATCGCTACATAAACCAAGACACCAAGGGGCACCCTGCTGCCGCGCACCTTTTTCAGGCAACAATTTAACGACGCGTTGCGTGAGTTATCATCTGCGTTGCTGCTTCCTCGAGCACTCGCTCATCGAAAGTCCAGGTCTGGAAAACGCTTTCCTGTGGGCCAGGCTGCCGGTGCGTGCCCCCGAGGTGAGGTGTTGCCAAAACCGCTCCGGAAGACCAGCGAAAAGCACACATCATACACCTGGACCACCCGATGAAATTGCGACAGTGCGTTGGATCTATGATGAATACGCGCCATCTGCAGCTCGACGGGCCGTATGGGCCTGTTCCATCATCCAGCGCCTAAAAGGCAGTTTGAACGTTGCCTAAACCTGCCAACCTAACGGACTGGCGCTGGAATTTTGTTACAATTTCATCGACATTGTGTCGAATGGCGCCTTGTTGCTATGGCACGATCCTTGAAGCTCGAAGGCGAGCCTCAATCAACGCCCGAGAAACCATGTTTTGTTTCGTGAGGCCCCGTGCCCCCGTTCCGCCGCAATGCGGCCGCACGGGACGAGCCATAGGGATTTCAGGCCTTCAAGGGAGACCTCACATGACCTTTCACAAAACCATAGCCGCCGTGCTGATGACCGCAGCACTGGCAGGCTGCGCACAGACCGAGGGCCAGCAGCGGGCCGGAACCGGCGCGTTGATCGGCGGCGCCGGCGGCGCCCTCGTCGGCCAGGCAATCGGCGGCAACACCAAGAGCACGGTCATCGGCGCGGCCAGCGGCGCCCTGCTCGGCGCGGTCGTCGGCTCAGCCACCACCCCGCAGCGCCGCGGCGAGCAGATGTGCCGCTATCAGGATCGCTACGGCCGCATCTACACGGCACCTTGCGACGACCGGTACTACAACGGCGACTACTAACCAGAGATGGTATCTGATTGTCGTCGTCCTCGGTTCGGAAGTTAAGGACGCGCGGCAAAGCAGCCCGAGAAGCCGCGGTCGCGCATTCTTTCTCATCGCCGCCGGAACGCGGCGCTACGACCGCCTCTGTCGCCTTCGGCAACATCTCCGCCTCAAGGGGAGATTGGCAGCGCCCCTACTCGGCTGGCGTCCTCTCGGGCGCTGGCCAGGTCTTGCGGCCAAAGCGCTGGCCGACAAAGCAGCCCGCCTTCTGGCCGGGAACCTCGTTCAGATCATAGGTGACCCCAGGACAACGGGTCACAGTCGGCAGGACGATTGCAACGACGATCGCGAAGCGAGCGGCGCCGCCAGTCGTGGCCATATGGCTGATGACGAATGCCGCGATAGGCTGCAACACCAGCAGGTGGATCAGGTGACGCTGAAGGAATGGTAGCCAAGGGTCACGAGTCGCGGCACGACGGCGGCCGCGATCGAAACCATGTGCGAAGCGGGCTTCGAGGCGGCGGTGTCGAAGGGGACTGGCGGCGTTCCTGAAGTCGATCGCGACGGGCAAGGCGTGAGCGGCGCCGGTCATCGTGACATGAAAGGCGGCAATGCGCCGATCGCCGACACCTCGCCTGTGCGGTCTAATTGGTCTGCCGGCACGCTCGAGGCATATTCGTTTTTTAAATATGACCTGGGAGAGGCATATGAATAAAAAGGTCGAACAGGCGAAAGGCTGTTTCCGGCTCACAGCGGTGGCTCGGCGCGGCCGACCTCAACGGCAACATGGATGAGAACTGGCTCCCCAGCCACGGACCCCTGTGGCATTCACCGTGGTGCCGCTTCCAAAGCTATGGGTGCTTCCGAAGGCTTGGCCGATTCGAACCGCCGCCCAGGTCAGAGCGGCGACATTGAAACAAATGCGTTCACCCGCGACGGCCTGCCGAACCAGTTAGGCAGAAATTCAGCAATATTGTATAAAATTGGCATGGCTTCACGCTTAAGTTGTATTGGCAAATTCCCTCATTCTACCTGTTAATCGATCCGTGGAGATTTTTTCTCTGTACTACATGGTTATTCCGTGAAACTATCATTTGAATAACAAGTTGGTTCGGCAGTGATCGGTCGAACGCGCATCGACGGTTTCAGGCAAGGTCACGCACTACGAGGAGGGTCTGGGTTATGGCGACGATCGTCAACGCTATAGGCGTTCCTCTTCCCTACAGTGGATCTTCAAGTCATTGGTTCTCGGCCTCAGGGGCTGGATCGGACTTGTACGGCACCCCCGGAAACGACACCTTCTACGGAGCATCTGGTGTCAATGTCACCATGCACGGTGGCTATGGCGACGACATCTACTACCTCTACGCGGCAGGCAACAAGGTGGCGGAGGCCGGCAGCCAGGGGATCGACACGATCAGCACATGGATGAGCTACACGCTCCCGGGCAACGTCGAGAATCTGGTCGTAACCAACGCCAACAACTATGCATTCGGAAATGGATTGGACAACATCATCACCGCCAAGGCCGGCCACCAGACGCTGGACGGCGGCAAGGGCAATGATGTTCTGATCGACGGTGGCGGCGGCTACGACACTTTCATCATCGCGAACGGCAACGGAAGCGACCTGATCGCCAATTTCGCCGCGACCGACACCGTCCGTCTCGATGGCTATGGGTTCATGTCCTTCGACGTCATCCACGCGAACATGATTCAGGCTGGACCGAATGTGATCTTGAATCTCGGATCCGGCGAGATCCTCGAGTTCAAAGACAGGACCATCGACAAATTCCAGCCCAGCCAGTTCGAGCTGCCGATCAACAAGGTCGGAATGACCCTGTCCTTCAACGACGATTTCAACGTACTGAGCCTTCATAATAGCCAAGGCGGCACGTGGGACACCAACTTCTGGTGGGGGGCGCCCAACGGCAGTACCTTGACCGGCAATGGCGAGTTGCAGTGGTATATCGACGCCAGTTATGTCCCGACGAGCTCCGTCCACCCGTTTAGCGTGAACAACGGCGTGCTCACCATCACTGCCGCGCAGACACCGGCGGATATCAAGCCGCTGATCAACAATTACGAGTACACATCCGGCATCCTGACGACGCACGACTCCTTCTCGCAGACTTATGGCTATTTCGAAATGCGCGCCGACCTGCCCGAGCACGCCGGCGCCTGGCCGGCCTTCTGGCTGCTGCCGGAAGACGGCTCGTGGCCGCCGGAATTGGACGCGGTGGAAATGTACGGCCAGAAGCCCAACTCGCTTGTGATGACCGCGCACTCCAACGAGACGGGAACGCACACCAAGGTCTCGACCACGGTGAACGTCATGGATACCGCAGGCTTCCACACCTATGGCGTGCTGTGGACACCGGACAAGCTTATCTGGACGTATGATGGCGTGCAGGTTGCGGAAGCGGCGACACCGTCCGACATGAACAAGCCCATGTACATGCTGGTCGATCTTGCTATCGGCGGGCAAGCCGGCGCGCCACCGGACCATCTCGCCACGCCGGCCGAGATGAAGATCGACTACATCCACGCCTATACGCTGGACGCTGTGCAGGCCAACCCCCTGCTCGTCAGCAGCAGCAGCAGCACCACCACGCACAGCGTTGCCACGCACAGCTTCGGCAACAGCACACTGCACCACGGTGGTTCCGAATTTGGTGGCCACGTGTAAGATCAGGCGACCGGTTCGATGTCTCGGGATCATGCAGCGGCGGCAGAAATGACTGGATCGTCGAGCCTGCGCGCGGTGTTCCTGCGCGCCATCGCCGATGTCGGCGTCTTCTCGCTGCTGATCAACATCCTGGTTCTGGTTATCCCGCTCTATTTGCTGCAGGTCTATGACCGCGTGCTGCCGTCGTCCAGTGTGGAGACGCTTGTCTATCTGTCGGCCATCGCGGTCCTCGCGCTTGCTTTCCTCGGCTTGCTCGACGCAGTGCGTGCCGTTTACACGCAGCGCGTCGCGGCCGCCGTCGACAGGAAGCTCGGCGCGAGGACATTCGCCCTTTCGCTGGCGCCCAAATATGCCAGCGGCCGATCGCCGCTGCGCGACCTCGCCTCGGTCTGCGCTTTCATCAGGTCGCGCGGTGTGGCTGTGCTGTTTGACCTGCCCTTTGCACCCGTGTTCCTCGCGCTCCTCTATCTCATCCATCCCGTCCTGTTCTGGCTGACGCTCGCCGGCACGGCGCTGCTCGTTGCGCTGGTCGCGGCCAACCAGCTTGCCATCGGCAGGAAGGATGCGCTGTCCACGGAGCGTTCGGCGCTCGCCAGCCACGCCGAGCAGGTCTTTGCCCGCAATGCGGAGACGCTGCGCGCCATGGGCATGGTCGAGAATGCCGCTCGCGTCTGGGGAAGGCATGTCGGGGCAGCGCTCACCCTTTATGACCGCTCCTCGAGCGCCAACGCGATCTTCAGCGCCGCCTCGCGGGCGCTGCGCATGATGTTGCAGCTGGCGATCCTCGGCGCCGGTGCCTGGCTGGTGATCGAGGGGCAGATGACGCCCGGCATGATCTTCGCCTCCTCGCTGGTGTCGTCGCGCGCGCTGCAGCCGCTCGACCAGTTGATCGGCTCCTGGCGGCAGATCGTCGACGCCAGGCGAGCCTGGAAGCAGCTGGAGACGGCACTTGCGGCGCATCCGACTGAAGCGCGCAAACTGACGCTGCCCGACCCGTCGGGGACGTTTTCGGTGCAGGACGTTTTCTTCATGGCGCCGAATGCACGGCCCGGCACCGAACCCATCCTCAAGCGGCTGAACTTCGCGGTTCGCGCCGGCGAAGCTATAGCGATCGTCGGCCCGAGTGGCGCCGGCAAATCGACGCTGGCGCGATTGCTCATCGGTGCTGTGCAGCCGACCGGCGGCTCGGTCCGGATCGACGGCGCCGATCTCCGGAACTGGGACCAAAGACAGCTCGGAAAGCAGATCGGCTACCTGGCCCAGGAGGTGGAGCTCTTCCCCGGATCGATCGGCGACAATGTCGCCCGCTTCGACCCGCAGGCGGCGGATGCCGCTATCGTCGAGGCCGCGCGGCGCGCTGAGGCGCATGAGCTGATCCTGGCGCAGCGCGACGGCTACCAGACGATTATCGGGCCTTCGGACAGGACGCTCTCGGGCGGCGAGCGCCAGCGGATCGGGCTGGCGCGCGCCTTCTATGGCGGCCCGCGGATCCTCGTGCTCGACGAGCCCAGCTCCAATCTCGACGGCAGCGGCGAAACGGCGCTCGAAGCGATGCTTGTCGCGGCGAAAGCCGCGGGCGTCACGACTATCGTGATCACGCATCGCCCGTCCATCGCCACGGCCTGCGATCGCGTGATGGTTTTGCGCGGCGGCATCATCGAGGCCTTCGGCCCGAGCGCCGAGGTGCTGCGGCAGCCTGTGGTCAGCAATGGCGTCGCCAAGGGTGTTCCGGCCCGGCCGAGCACGGTGGTGACCGGGTCCTTCGCGCCGACGATTCGCACGCACGACATCCGCTTCGGTCCCACACGATGACGGCCGAGAGCCTTGCCAGGAACGGCCAGCCGCGCACCGACATAAGGCGCGTGGCCCTCACCGGCTACGTTGCCATAGGGCTGCTGGCGGGCAGCTTCGGCTATTGGGCGGCCACCGCGCCGCTCTCCGGCGCGGTGATCACGCAGGGCACGATCTCCGCAACGGGCGGCAACATCCACATCCAGCAGCCCGAAGGCGGCATCGTCCAGCAACTGCTGATCCACGAGGGCGATCGCGTGCAGCAGGGCCAGGACCTTGTCATCCTCGACAAGACAGCCGCACAGGCCGAGCTCAACCGGCTGACCAGACAGTCGATCGCGCTCGAGGCGAGCATGGCGCGGCTGGAGGCCGAACGCGACGGGATGGACAGGCTGGCGCCGATCAACGAGGCAGCGCCGGCGTCGTTCCAGCAGGATTTCCAAAAGCTGATCCGTGAACAGCAAAAGGAGTTCGATGCAAGGCTCGCTCGGTTCCGGTCGGAACAGTCGATCATGGCGCAGCGGGTCGCCATGGATCGCGAGTCGGTCGTGGGCCTGGACGCCCAGAAGCTTGCCATCGAGCAGCAGTCCGAGGTGGTAAAAAAGGAGCTCGGCATCAAGACTGGCCTGCTCGACAAGGGCCTCACCAACCGCACCGAATATTCGCAGCTGCTGCGCAGCGAAGCCGATCTCGTCGGCCAGGCCGGCGCGCTGGAGGCAAATCTTGCCGCGGCCAACAGCCAGATCGTCGAAGCCCAGGTGCAGGTCGAGCGCCTGACCTCGCAACGCGTGGAAGAGGCGCTGACCAAGCTCAACGAGGTCCGCACCAACCTCGCCGATATCGGGGAACAGATCAGGGCGGCCGAAGCGGTGCTTCAGCGCACGACGATCAAGGCGCCGGTAGCCGGAATCGTGGTGTCGTCGATCTATAATTCCAAGGGCAGCGTGATCGCGCCCGGCGAAAAGATCATGGAGATTCTGCCCACGGCATCGGGTCTCAACGTCGATGCGAAGCTGCGGCCGAAGGATGTCGATCAGGTGCGTGTCGGCCAGCGAGCGAAACTCAGATTGTCGGCGCTCAACATGCGCCTGACGCCCGAGGTTTCAGCCACAGTCACACAGATCTCCGCCGACCGGCTGGTCGACCAAGTCACGCATGAACCCTATTTCCGCGCCAAGCTCAAGATTGCCGACGCCCTGCCGCCCGGCGTGAAGGCCGAGCAGCTTTATCCCGGAACGCCGGTCGAAGCCTTCATCAATACCGGCGACCGGACTTTCTTCGAGTATCTCGCACGGCCGATGATGGACTCGTTTGCGCGGGCATTCGCCGAGCGGTAGCTTCATGCGCCAATTCACATTCCGATTTTGATTTCATTTCCGATAGGTGCATTATGCGCCATGCGATGCACGATTCCTTGCGGAGCGGTAAGCGTTGTCCTCAGCGTGCGTAATTGCTCACGTCCCAACGTTTGGTGCCGGGGACGGCTTAACGGGCGGCAGCTATTTTTGGTGAACCGGGCGGCGAGCACGGTGTTGGCCGTGTTGCAGATCGAAGTCGTCCGGGTTGAACTCCTGGCCGATCCAGTCGATCCGTTCGGCGTGTTCGGGCTGGGTGAGATTGGCCAGAATGGCCAGCAGCTCCTCATAGCTCCAGACGCCGCCCACTTTGGCGTGCACGAGAGGGCGTGACACAGTTTTAGCTGATTTGGTTGCCCGCCGGTTGCGTCATGGCAGCGTGCCCATTTGGCCGACGCGATTGCGATCGGCAGCGCACGATCACGCGCTGCGCTTGACGCTCTCCGGCGCCGGCCCGCCGCCCGTGTGGCCAAAGCGCTGGATGACAAAGCGGCCCGCCTTCTGGCCGGGAAGCTCGATCAGATTGTAGGTGATCCAGGACAGCAGGGTCACCGTCGGCAGGACGACGGCAACGACGGTCGCGAACCGCAGCGGCGCCGCCGCACCATGGCCGTATTGGCTGATGACGAACACCGCGACAGGGCTGCAAGACCCGGAGATGAATCAGGTAAACGCTGAAGGAAGGCTCGCCCGTCAGATGAAAGACCGGGGTGCTGAGCGTCATGGCCATCGCCCTCGCCAGTGTTCCCGCCGCTTCCGGCAGCATGCGGTACAGCACCAGCGCAAAGAACCCCGCCGCCAGCGCTTCATGCACCAGAAGCTTCCCCGGGTGGCGGACAAGGAGTCGCGGGCGCGGCTGATCGAGTCTTCTGCAATGGCCATGTGTGGCTCCTGGATGTGGGTTGAGTGTGCGTCGCAAAACGTTCTTGTGCGTTGCAGCAATCCATGCGTAGATGGACGAAGTAACGCGGATACGGAATGACCAAAACGCCAGAACCAAGGGCGGAAACGGCCCACTTCGACGCTTTGCATGGTCTCCGGGGCATCGCTGCTGTTGTGGTGATGCTAGGCCACTTCACCGAATTCACGGGCCGGCGATATGATCTGGCGCCGTCCGGGTTCCTCGCCGTCGACCTGTTTTTCCTGTTGAGCGGCTTCGTGATCGCCCATGCCTACGACGACAAGTTCCGAAAAGGCATGTCGTTTTGGGAGTTCGCGGAAATCCGTCTTCTCAGGCTCTATCCGCTATATTTTGCCGCGGTCGGCCTGGCCGTGATCGGCGTGGGTGCAATCGTCGCAGCGCATGGGCTCAGTTCGAATTCGCGGCTGGATTTGCTCGCAAGTCTTGGGTTTTCCGTTCTTTTCTTACCCACGCCGCCGTCGCTCTCGACATTTCCCGACGTGCTTTTCCCGCTGAATGGCCCAGCGTGGTCGCTATTTTATGAACTCGTCGCCAACGCCGTTTTTGCCGCGCTGGCCGTAAGGCTGGCTGCTCGGTCACTTCAGCTCATTGTCGGTGCTGCCTTCCTGGCCTTGGTGCTTCTGGCTTGGCAGGGTTTCGTCCTTGGGGGCGGCGCCCATTGGGACGACACGATCGCGGCTCCCGCCCGGATCGCGTTCTCGTTCTTTCTCGGGGTCTTTCTCAACCGATATGCGACCGGAAAGAGTCGGGATGGCAATCTCTATATGCCGTTTCTCCTGACGCTATGCGGCCTGCTCATGATCTTCAGACCCGTCGAACATGTGCAATTGTACAGTCTGGCAATCATAGCCCTGGTCTGGCCCTGGCTCGTTCTCGTCGCCTCCCGTTTGCGGCTATCCGGGTTTTGGCGCTGGATTGCGCTCTTCTCCGGCAATATCTCTTATGCCCTCTATGTTCTTCACACTCCGCTCATCCGCCTTTCGAACGCCGTGGTCGAATCCGTGACCGGGACCTCGTGGAACGAGCACGGCTTGCCGTTCATTCTGGGAACATCCCTCGTCATCATCGCGATCTCTGCATTCGCGCATTATGTCTACGACAAGAACATCCGGACATTGCTGCGGCAGTGGCTTTCACTTTGGCGCGCACGAGAGGGCGTGACACAGTTTTAGCTGGATTTGGTTCGCCGCCGGTCGTGTGATGGCAGCGTGCCGATTTGGCCGACGCGATTGCGATCGGCGGCGCACGATCACGCGCTACGCTTGACGCTCTCCAGCGCCGGCGCGCCGCCCTTGCGGCCAAAGCGCCGGACGACGAAGCGACCCGCCTTCTGGCCGGGAACCTCGATCAGATTGTAGGTGACCCAGGACAAAAGAGTCACCGTCGGCAGGACGACGGCAACGACGATCGCGAAACGCAGCGGCGCCGCCAGCCCGTGGCCGTATTCGCTGATGACGAATGCCGCGACAGGCTGCAACACCAGCAGGTGGATCAGGTAGATGCTGAAGGAAAGCTCGCCCATGAGATGAAAGAACCGGTTGCTGAGCGTCATGGCTATCGCCCTCGCCAGCGTTCCCGCCGCCCCTGGCAGCATGCGGTAAAGAACCAGGGCAAAGAACCCCGCCACCAGCACTTCACGCACCAGCAGCTTTTCCAATCCGTAGTCGCCGCCGAAGGGCAGCGCCGCCAGCAGCAGCGCCAAGGCCAGGTACAGGATCGGCCGTGGCTGGCTCTGGTGCACGACGCCCGCCAGCAGCATGCCGCACAGGAATATCTGCATCTTCAGCGCCAGGAACGACGGCATCGGAAAATGGACCGACAATCGATCCAGCGCAAACACGATGATGCAGCCAACCGCGGCGACCAGCCCGGCGCTTCTTATCCAGTCGAACCTGCGCACCAACAGCATGATGGCCGGGAAGGCTGCGTAAAACTGCATCTCCAGCCCCAGGCTCCAGTCGGGGAGCGGCGTGCGGTAAGCGAAATCTGGCACCAGGCCGAACAGGAACGTCAGATGTGCGACGATGTTCTTCAGGCCGCTGTCGAGATAGCGCTCGGGCGCCTGATGCGATCTCGACAGGAAATCGTCGATGATCATCCTGCAGTCGTAGAGATAGGGGCCAAGCACGAGTGCCAGCAAAAGCATGACGTAGAACAGCGGCGCGATCCTGAAGTAGCGGCGCGTCCAGAATTTCAGCCATGTTCCCGGTCTTTGCCAAGGCTCCTTGTCCTGGCGCAACTGATAATGGAACACCATCAGGAAGCCCGACAGCATGATGAAGAGATCGACGCCGAGATCCGGCTCGCCGACGATGGGAACACGCCAGCCAGTCAGAAGCAGGCAATGCCCGACAAGCACCCAGATCGCCGCGAGCGCGCGAAGCCCGTCCAGGCATTCGATGCGCGATGACCTGATATCTGTCATTGCGGACTCCGAGATAGAAATGTTGCAGTGCAGCATGGCGGCCGAGGCCGGATTGTCAACCCGCCGCAAGATGACGAATTGCTCTCCGCTGTTACGCAAAAGCGGGCGGGAGACTGAAGTCCACTTCGTCAGCGGCTGATCGACGACATGTACAGACGGCGTTTCTCAGGGGAAACGCAGCGCAACTATCTCCGCGACATCGGCGCCCTGGCGACGTTTCTCGGGCGCTCGCCGGACACAGCGACCACCGACGACCTGCGCCGGTTCCGTCATCGACCTCAAGACAGGCAGGACCCTGTGGGACAAGCTGCTCGGCAGCGCTAACAACAACGGCCCGTTCGGCATCCCGTCCATGCAGCCCGCTAACAACCATCGGAATACCGAATAATGGCGGTCCGCTGGTGACGGCCGGCGGCTTGATCTTTATCGCCGCGAGCACCGACAACAAGCTGCGCGCGCTCGACATCAAGACCGGAAGGCAGGTCTGGCAGGACGACCTTCCGGCCGGCGGCCAGACGACGCCGATGACCAATGAGTCGACGGCAAGCAATACATCGTCATCGCGCCAGGAGGGGTCATTTCATGGAGACGAAGGTCGGCGATGAAGTCATCGCCTGCTGCCGATGTCGAGAAAGGCCGAACCTACTTCACACATGTGTGTCACGGCTGCCTCAATGCCGAGCCACAGGGAGCAAACAAAACGGGACCGAACTTATGGGGTGTCGTCGGCCGCGACGAGGCATCTATGACAAATATGCGTTACTCCGACGCCTTGCTAGGCTGGCAGGGTGAATGGACGTACGAGGATCTGAACAGATATCTTTTCGCGCCCATGCTCACCACGCCGGGCGTAAAGATGGAGACGCCTGGTGTCCCGGACGAGACCGAACGGGTCAACGTGATCGCCTACTTGCGTACACTCAGTGACAAGCCGATCCCACTGCCCGCTCGGCAGATCAATGTCCGAGGTTGATCGAAAACGTTGATCGACTGATCGTTGTTTATGGGTACACGTCCTAGCGCCCGTGACGACCGCACGCTCCACTTCGTGCGAGCGCCTCACCGGCGAGATCGCCGCCACCTATTTCCAGATCGGGCCCTGCTACTGGTGCGGATTCACCGATCTCTCCTCAACCAAGGCCGGCAAGCTGATCGCTTACATCAGCCGGACCCTCGTCTAGGCGACATCTTCCGTCGAGTTCCTGTTCTCGGCGTTGGGCCACTGGATGCGGTCTCTTTTAGGGACAAAACCAGCAGCCGAGCGCGCGGCTTTGTTGATGGCCGCACTTGAGCAGGCTCGTCGCCCAAAGATGCGGCCCTGATCGCTGGGGATGATGTGAAGATATCGCCCACACCTCTCGCGAATGCCCTTGTTGATGTACTTACCGAGGCTTTTGTAAGTCGACTCGTCGACATCTTGTGCATGAACGTCGAACTGGCCTGGGGTACGGCCTTGCGCCTTTCTCACCCACCCCGGCAGCTTATGCAGAAACTCGGCCCTCAGCGCCGGAGGGACGTAGACCACCCAGTTGGCATGAGCCTGACCATTTGGGTTTTCTAAGGTGTAGACGTACAGCGCCAGCTTGGGTGCGCCATAGACCTTTTTAGTTCGCCAGTTGTACCAGTCTCGGTACTTGTCCCTGACTCGCGTGAAGAGCCAAGCAGCTAGCGCATTCTACTTAGTGATGCAGAAACCGTTATGGTGACGGTTTTCCACATCTGAATATCTCTCTTTTTTCTTTCTTCCCCTTTGCGTAGAGGGAAAAAGGTTCCAAAACATCAATCAGGTTCTCATTCGAAGCTCACTGCAAAATATTGTACTCATAGTACCATGTTCTACTAAAGCCGATGAAAGTTGACCATTTCGATGTTTGGGAATGCCACCTCATCTGGCACGGCCAGATGCGTGGCGGTCGCCCCCACCTCTTCCCGACCGGCAACCCGGCCCGTGTGAAGCTCGGCCTCACGAACCACCCCGACTACCAGATCCGGCGCGACGATACGGTCTGCGACGAACCCCGGTGCATCGACCCGTTCCACTATAGGGTGATCCTAGAGCGTAGGTTCAAGTACGACGACGTGCCCACCACCCCTTGGCGTGACCCGCGCGACCCACTGGCCTTCACCGATCGCGAAATGGCTGAGATCGCCGAGGCGGTCCAAATGCTGCTCGCGAACGAGATTGAGGACGAGGATTCGGGCCAATTCGAGCCCCAGGTCCAGGCCGAGATCCGCCGCCGCGCGAGCGGGTTCTGATACCGCCGCTACTTCCTCACGATCCATTCCAGCAACTTAGGATCGATATCATCACTATCCGTGAAGTCGCTTATCAGGTTCGCAGCAAGCGCGCGCCACTGATCTTCGGGAATGTTCTCTTCGATGACGCACTTTATGAAGGCGCTGCGCAGGATGTCGCAGTCAAAAGCCGATACCCAGCCGTCAACGCCAAATCCGATCAAGGGCGGGAGCACACAGAACTCTCAAACACCGACGTCCTAACAGCCGAGCCGGTGACGCCTTTAATTCTTAATCGCATCCTGCCTGACCACAACGGGTTTCTCCGGTACGTTTTTAACTAAAGGCAATAGCGGAATTGCCGGCTGGTTGGCACGCTCTAACTCCGTTCTTGCGGCAACCCCCTCAAAACGCCGCAGTGGCCGACGCGGGAGGTGGTGGGTGGTGCCCCAGCACCTGCGTTGGCCACGCTCCGCGCCACCGCCCACTCCACCTAAGCAACACCAACAGCAACCCGTCCCAGCCCTTGCTCGGGCCAGGACGGGGCGCAGGCGGCCATGCTCGTCTCACCAACCAGATCGGCTCGCAGTTCGACGTCGTGGAGTATTGATCAATGCTCCAGCTTCCTAGTGGTGAAAGCCTGACGCTTGGTACCCCGCGATGACCGACAAGATCCGAACCCTAAGCGGAAGTTCACTCGCCTTCGGTTGAATTCACACTCATGACGCGAAGCCGACCTTCATCAGCCCATTTCGCCGCCCCGATAGCCGACGTTTACCGGAACCGGCGGTTGGCTTCGGGCTCACGATCGCGTGGGACCGACATTCCAAGTGGGCATACGAGCGAGGGAAGTTGAATCATCGAAGACCGAGACCAGTCGTTCGGTCCGGGGGTCAGGTTGTGGGCGTCCGCGTGCCTGCCAACTTCGATGAGATGACCGTCGCAGAGTTCCTTGAGTACGTCAGCTGGTGGGCAGATCTGTCGACCACCGAGCGACAGACCGTTCAGAAGAACGACTCATCCGACAAGGATCGACAGTATCATATTTGATGAACCGGCATGCCTCAATGCGCCCTGTCGGGCGCGCGGCCGCCGCAGTACGCTGAAAATAACCTCGGTGGGGGCAATTAGAACAAAGCAAGGGAGGATAAAATGACATTGAAGCACTGCATGCTGGTCGTTGCCATCACCGCGCTATGTCTCGGACCAGCCAATGCCCAGTCGGCCAAAGACGCCATTGAAGCCAGCAATGCCGCGTTCGCGAAATCGCTTAACAGCAAGGATGCCGCTGGCGTGGCATCGCATTATGCTGAGGACGCGATGGTATTGCCGCCGAATGCGATGCGAGTCGACGGGCGAAACAATATTCAGAAGTTTTGGCAGGGCGTAATTGATTATGGCGTTTCCGATCTTAAAATCACAACTGTTGAGGTGGTGGAGAGCGGAGATTTCGCGTTTGAGCAGGGCGCCGTTTCGTTCAAGATCCCCGGCAAAGACTCCAAACAGGTGGACGGGGCTGGCAAGTCTATAGTCGTCTGGAAGAAAGCACAGAACGGCAACTGGGAGCTTTATCGCGACATCTGGAACGACAATCCTGCAAAATAGGCATTCTTCGGTTCCAGCCCGGTTGCTGGCAGCAGATAGACCGATAGCGGCGGGAAGGGTGGCCCCGCCGCGATCCCCGGGAATGGCACCATCGAGTCGCATCAGCCGCACCGCGAACGGCAGGTCTGGAGAAGCGCCATGAAGGGTAGCAAATGGCGCTACTTGCTCGTTCCAACTGACGGGTCGAACGGTAACTTCCACCCTGAGATGCCCTACGCGTCGGGGACCAAGCGTCAGGCTTTCACCACCTAGCTCGTGGATTACCCGAAGCCAGAGCCGAGCCGGATGGCCACGACCTTGATGAAAGCAAGAAAGTTAGCGGCCTCAAAGCGGACCTCTAGCGCAACAAGTCTCATGACCCGGATGATGGGGACCTTACGACCTTGTTGTTAGGCACGGTGGGAGTGGCTGCGATCAGGCATTCGTGGCATTGACTCCCTCGAAAGCGTAGCGCCCACGCGTTTTGCCTTGGGAGATGCCAAATGCGCATGTCCTTGCTGTTCATTTCACTACTGCTTGCACACATCCCGGTTGTGTCGCATGCCGCTGCCATCCACGACGCCGCCATGAAGGGCGATGTCACGGCGATCGCGGCGGCGCTCGATGCAGGGGCCAGCGTCGATGAGAGCGATGGGCACGCGACACCACTTTATCTTGCGGATAGGGACGGGCATTTTGCGGCGGCAAAACTGCTTATGGCGCGCGGTGCCGACGTCAACGCCGTCACGGACTCGCGTTTGGGTCCTGCCCTCATGCCGGCTTTGGCAAAACGCAGGATCGATTTGGTCAATCTGTTGCTGAATGGGGGCGCAAATCCAAATTCGCAGCGCACCCGCGAAACGCCCTCCACATCGCTGTCAGATCCGGTTGTCTCGATTGCGTGAAGGCACTGGTCGAGGCCGGCGCGGACGTGAATGCGGCGACAAAGGATGGCAAGACACCGCTCCATCTGGCAAAATTCACGGGGCAACGCGAAGTCGCTGACTATCTCTTGTCGCACGGCGTTGTCTTGCCAACGCCAGCTCCGATCTCGATGAAGTTGGCTATGGGTTTGGCCAGTTTACAGAGCAGCAGTGCCAGGATGATTTGGTTCTCAGGGACCGGAGGCTTTCAAACGGTGCGGGCTGCACAAGCCAACGCGCTTTGCCCTAGAGACCCTAGAAGCGGAAAAATCTGATTTGGTGCGAGGAATATTTTATCTCGTCTGGTTACATACGAGATGCCGGGTTGGTGATAGGGCGACTAGGGGATGCGGAAGTCGCGCAGATGCGGGAACACGGCTCGTACGGCGCGGATTGCCCGTCGGATAGAAGCTACCCCCTCACTGACCTGCGATTGCCATCCCAAGCCCTACGCCCAAGCCAACATGCGAGGCCGGGGAACAGCTTGCCGGCAAGATCGCGGGGGATCCGTGGTCGATAACCAGGCCAACAACCCGAAAGAGGCGCATCGATCCCTGGCGCTCCTAGCTATCATACCGGCAGCGTGGCCGGGCCATCGTGCGTTCTCTAACCCCTCTAACCTGCCTGCTCCTTTGGAAGGCCGTCAGTCAGATCATAGAAGTCGGATTTCGAGCCGACGAAAATATGTTTGCTAAGCCGAAGGCCGGTCGGCGGGTCGAGAGTACCAGCCGCGACGAAGGTCTGCAGGCCAGGCGCCGCCTTCCAGAACAGGTTGCCGCCGCAGCGCGAGCAGAAGCCGCGTTCGACGTAACGCGACGAGCGGTACCACCTGAGCGTGGACGAGGTCATCAGCATGAGATCGGCCGAGCGGCAGGCCGCCATGGCCGCAAAATTGCCACTTGTTCGCGCGCACTGGGAGCAGTGACAGGCTATCAGCGGGGCAAGCTCGCCTGCGATGTCGTAGCGCACTCCCCCGCATAGGCAATGTCCCGATGACACCTTATCACGTGTTGTTTCCTTCATCGACGGTTCTCACATTCAATTTCGCTAAAATGCAACCAAATCAGCCCGGGCGCCTTGTCTGGCAGTTGGAGGATCGAGTGCATCCGTAACGCCGCAGACCGGCTGAAGTTCATCAAGCCGCAGGAACCGATCCTGGTCGAGACGCCGCCGGTCAGCGACGACTGGCTGCACGAGATAGACGGCTTTCGCACCCAGATCATTCTCGACTGGGCTGGCGCTCGGGCATTCACCCGCGCCGGGATCGATTGGTCCAAGCGCTACTGGCCGATTTGTCGCGGCTGCCGAGAAGCTAAAGGCGAAATCCTTCATCCTCGACGGCGAGAGCGCAAGGCGATCCTGTGGGATTTGATCAAGCCGGCACAAGGCATCATTCAGTACAGCCAACATGTTGAGGGTGGCGGTGCCGAGTTCTTCGAGGCAGCCGAGAAAATGGGCCTCGAAGGTATGGTGTCGAAGCGACGGGAAAGCTCCTACCGCAGCGGCGCCAAGAATGAGGCCTGGCTGAAAATCAAGTGCTGGGACATCGCCGAGTTTGATTTGATTGGCGTGAAGCGACAGGCCGGCAAGTGGACCGAGGGGCTGTTTGCACGGGACGGGAAGTATGTTGGCAAGGCTGTGATCGCCACGACCAAACAATCAAGGACCGGCTACGGAAACGTGTGCAGCAGGCCCGCAGCAGCCCAGCAGGAGGGCCTGCCGAGTGCGGTAGTCACTCCGGACGTCGAATGGGTCAAGCCCATCAAGGCGAGCGTCAGGACGCTACGCGGTGAGCGCAAGCTGCGCCATGCGTCGGTGCAGAATTTCAGGGAAGAGTCCTAAAAACGGTCTTGGCGGTTCGCTGGATACAGGAATATAATCCTCCAGTTGCGGCGCCCATTCAACGGAGATCGCCAATGGCCGGGACCAAATTATCCAAGCACCTTTCACAAGCCGAGATTGACCACTTTTTGGCCGAGGCAGAACGGCTGCATAAGAGCATCGTCCAGCTGCGTCTGTCGCCAAGCAGCGAGCATTACCGCTCGCTGCAAAACACGCATGAGGCGCTGTTGAAGACGGTCAAGGATATCACCGGCAAGGATGCGTCGTTCATTAGGTGGCACGGTACAGGACCGGTGCAGCCAACACCGGGCAAACCGGCTTGACGGAACATTAGCGACCTCTAACTATTTGTGCAGTGGCAGACGATGCTCACCCCATCGCTGCTGATGATCGGGACGACCTTCACCGGCTCCTGATCGGCCCGCGCCTCCCGCAAGTGGCGCGGGCTTTGCGTGCACAGAGACAACGGCGAGAAAGTGCGGGTCGTGGAAATCACGCCGGAGCCGAGGAGCGCGAGCTAGGTCAAAGGGAGGAACACAAATGGCCGCCTATCTGATCGCGGATGTAGACATAAAAGACGCTGCCTTATTCGAGGAATATCGGCGGGACGTTCCGGCCACCGAAGAGCGCTACGGTGGGCGATACCTGGGTCGTGGTGGTGCGACCAAGGTTCTGGAAGGTGATTGGGATCCACACCGACTGGTCATTGTTGAATTCCCCGACATGGCGTCATTGATGGGCTGGTACAATTCTCCTGAATATGCCCGGCTGATCGAGATCCGCAAACGTTCCGCAAATACCAGGATCATTGCGTTAGAAGGGATTGCTACGCCTGCGGCGTGACCATGTGGGCGGCCAGCGGGCCCGACGACCGTTGGGCATCCTCAGCGTCGTTTCTTCCACAGCCTCACCCCCGGCTCCGCCGCCATTCTCGGCGATGAACTCGATGCTGGCAGATTCGAGGGCGCGGCACACGGCCTCGACGTTATTGACCATCCCGACTGCAGGACCGTCGCTGCCTTCCATTCGTTTGATGGTCGGCACCGAGACTTTCGATCGCTCGGCTAGTTCTGGTTGGGTGAACCCAGCCAAGGTTCGAGCTGCTGCGATCTGTCCGCCTGTCGGCTTATCCATTCGGCAAGCCGATTGCGACTTGGAGGAAACGGCCGACGATGAGGAGCCTGTCGTGCCGGCCATGTCGCTCAGTGCGTGAAAACCGGAGGGCACGAGCTGACGTTGGGTGGCTCAATTGGCGCGCAACCTCTGTTCCTGGGATGCGCTCCATTACGACAAAGTGCCGAACGGTGCGGACAGGCTAGGAGAAGGCGGCGGTCGTGCCCGGAAAAGAAGCTTCGATCCTGATCGTCGGCGCGGGCCCAACGGGGCTGACAGCGGCGCTGGAGCTTGCGCGAAGAGGCGCCCATCCCCGCGTCATAGACAAGAAGGACGGACCTACGCCGCTCAGCAAGGCCGTCGGCATCAGTTCACATAGCCTGGATGTTCTCGAAGCGGCGGGGGTGAGCAGCAAGCTGCTCGCAGAGGGGCTCAAGGTGCGTCACGCGCATTTCCATGCAGGAACCCGTGAGCTCGTCACAATCGAGGCGGCGATGGAGCATCACCGATGCGGAGATCGCGTCCGCCCTACGAGGTGGACGCGGCACAGGCTTTCCTGCATCGAGACGGGGACGTCGGCTTCATCATACCGATCGGCGGCAACCGCTTTCGCGCGGTCTCAAACACACCTGACGCGCTGGCGCATGTGCCGGGCAGGTATAGCGTGTCGCAGCTGCTGCGGACCGATCATTTCCACATTCCGGCAAAACAGGCGTCCCGCTATCAAACCGCCCGCGTCTTCCTCGGCGGCGATGCCGCGCATGCGCACTCGCGCTTGGCGCGCGCGGTATGAATCTCGGTATTGAGGATACAGCTTGCTTCGCCCGGCGTTTCAACGATGGCACGCTTGCAGGCTACACGGACGAGCGTCGACCGGTGGGAGGTCGCTGGATCGATTTGAGCGAACGTATTCTGTCCACGGCGCAGTCGACCAACAGCTTCGTCCAGACATGCAGGAATCTCGTCATGTTGACGATCGGTTCCTTCCCCATTCTGCAAAAGCCTCTGCTCGAGCGCGTAGCCGGATTGAAGGAATAGATTTCAAACGAGCAACTGCTCGATCCTGATCGGCAGGTCGCGGACGCGCTTGCGTCCACTTGAATGCTGAAGATGGTCGTTTATTTGCTCGTCGCCTCTGCCGTATTCCCCAGCACTTTCTGCTGAACCCGCTAACGAACTCGTCCAGAATCCGGCCATAAGACGGTCGCCTGGGATGTGAAGCGATCTCCGAGAGCCTTGTCCCGGAACCATTCTTGCCCGGACCAGTTTTGGCAACGACTATCGTGTTCAACGCGTCCGAAACTGCGGCGTTCGGTCGACGATTGCCCCGGAGGCTCGCGGACCGCGAAGCAAGGCGTATGGGACCAAGCAAGCTGGGTTGCAGATCACACCAGCGAATAATCCGAAAAGCGGAGTTTGAAGTTTGGCACAGCCGGCGGTTCTATCTCTGGGTAGCATTAATGCCGACCTGAGGTTCGAGGTCGACAAGCCGTTCAGCAGTGACGCGACCGTCAGAGCATCCGGATTTTCTCGAAAGAGCGGCGGAAAGGCTGCCAATGTGGCTTATTTTACGCAGCGGCTCGGATTTCCAACAAAGCTTCTCGGCCAAGTCGGAGACGACGATCTCGCGACGGTGGCCATTGGTCCGTTCATGCAAGAGAATCTCGATTTGGAGGCTGTCTTTGTCGCTCCAAATTCGATGACAGGCATAGCGGTCGTCGTCGTTCCAGCAGATGGCAACAAGTCAATCCTTTCAGTCGCAAACGCCAATATGAACTGGCAAACTCCCGCTGTCGAAAAAGTAGTGCAGGCAATCGACAACGCCCCAGCATCCTCCGTCCTGATCGCCGATTTCGAGGTTCCTCGCATTGTGCTTGAGGCCGCATTTAAAGCTGCGGAAAGGCGCGGCTTCAGGATCATCGTCGACCCAACATTTGCCGATCAAATCGAGAAGACCGATCTAAAACGCTTCTATGCGGTGTCGCCCAACCAAAAGGAAGCAGCGGATGTTTTAGGAATTAAAGTGGCCAATGAAAGTCAGGCCAGCCAGGCGGCAACCGAATTCAACGCCCTGGGGGTTGAAATTGCATGCGTTAAGCTCTCCGACGGTGGCTGCATCCTCGGTGAGAGGAATGAGACGACCGCAATACGAGCGCCCGCTGTCGATGTCGTGGACAAGACGGGGGCCGGCGATGCCTTTATTGCCGCGTTCGCTGCCGCGACCCTGGAGGACAAATCGGCATATGAAGCCGCCTGCTGGGGCGTTGCGGCTTCAACCTTCTCGGTTGGTCGGAAGGGCACGCAGGCGTCTTATCCCAAACGGTCGCAGTTCGATCAGATGCTCGCTTCTGTATTGAAGAAGAATGGCCGGTGACACGGCGGACCGTTCGGCTTGGCGCTCTGCCGGGAGATGGTGACCGACACTGAGCTCTGTGAACGCTCCAGCCAAAAGCGCCGCCCGTCGATTTTTTGGCGCCACTACAACTCTGATACGGTCTTAGCCATTTCTCTCCAAACTTCCATGGAGGCGACCATGGCCAGGAACAGAAAGATTACCACTGGCGCAAACGACGGCCCGCGAGATGCCTCGATAGGTTTGCCCAATGGCAGTTCGTAACCCGTTCACCGATAAGGATCAGATGGAGCGGGTCCGCAAGACACAGGCGCGCGAGCCGCAAAAGAAGGGCAAAAACCGGCCGTCCGCGAATTGAAAGCCAAGCCGCACATCTTCGCAGAGGCTGGGATCGTCGGCACATTTCGGCACGCCCGAATGTGCCGACCCCTGCCCGGCGGCGAGCACGCAATAACCGATCTCTCGATCAGTTTCCAAATCCCCTCGACGCGGGCAATTGCGCGGGTTCCGACACGCTCCCTTTCCAGGGAAGCTCGCTAACTGAAACCGGAACAGAACGTTTTCTCCGCCCCGCCGTTTTCGCAGTTGGAGACGTGCGGCCGCACGGACGTAAACAGGATTGTGGATTGAGGATGACAAGCAATACATGCCCGGACGGGCCAAAAGGAATTGTGATCGCATGCTCCGCGCCAGGCAGCGAAGCTCTCTTCGCCCATGAACGGCACGCGATCAATGCGGTCGCCCGCCAGATCGCTGTACTCAAAGGGTTTGCATTCGAGGGCGATCTTAGCGCGTTCAAGTTGGACGGAGAATACTTGTACTACGTCCCGGACGACAGCCTGCTTCTCGCCGATGCGAGTCGAATGGGGATCGCAGGACCAAAAGACTTTTTTGGCGGCGTGCTTCCGTCGCGGCTGGCAATGACCAAAGTCATCACGCATGACGTGATCGGCGCGTCCGCATTTCGGCCTGATGACTGGCCAGCGGAATTCCCTGAACGGGTCAGCGGTGCGGTTTTGCCGGGTTACAGCACATTCTCCCGAACGGACACTTTGCAAGCGGCGGATCGGCTCCTGCGGCAAGGACCAGTTCGTCTTAAGCCTCCGCTTGCATCGCGCGGACGCGAACAACAGATCGCTTCTTCCGTGTCGGAAGTCGAAGCTTTCCTGGAACGCTATCAAGCCTCAAATCTAGAAAAAAACGGACTCGTTCTAGAGACGAATCTAGCTGACATCGCCACGCTAAGCGTTGGAATCGCGGATGTAGGCGAGATCGCCATTGCGTACGTCGGCACGCAGAGAATAACGGCGGATAATGCGGGACAACCCGTTTATGGCGGGTCCGATATCATCGCCGTACGCGGGGGATGGGAGGCACTCGCAGGCCTCAGTCTTTCATCTACTTCAGCGCTGGCGGTCGCGCAGGCGAGAACATACGACGCAGCGATGACCGAGTGTCCCGGATTTTTCGCATCGCGGCGCAACTATGACATCGGCCAAGGGACCGACTGGTCTGGGAAGTGGAAGTCGGGAGTGCTCGAAGCCTGCTGGCGGATCGGCGGCAGTAGCACCGCCGAACTTGCGGCCATGAATGTCATGCAACAGCACCCCGATGTCGAGTTCGTATGCGCTTCGGCGGTCAAAGCTTTTGGCATGAAGTGTCAGCCGCCGGCCAACGCTACCGTGCATTTTCAAGGAGAGGATCCCGATGAGGGTGCCATCACGCGCTACACGGCGGTTACGCGGATATCACGGAAGACCGCTTAGCGACGATCACGGGAGTGATTGACGAACTCGAAAGACAGGCCGCCGAAAACCCGTCGAAGCTCAAGGTTCGAAAAAAGGGCGGCAAGACGATCATCGATGGCGAAGTCGAGTTGGATGGGCTGGTGGTCGTCGGTGCTACGGCAGGCGGCCCTTAGACCTGGTCGTCTCATTCGGCTTGCCTGGAATCAAGGAACATGGGGAGGAGTCTTTTGTTCGGGAGTTACAGGAACCGAATTGATGGAGCGACTGAAAATGAGACAAGATATTGTGGCTGGCGCGAAGTTCCCCGACTACGTTCTACCCGACCACACCAAGACGCCACGGCGGCTGTCGGACCTGCAGGGCGACCAGCTGATGATCGTGATGCTGACGCGTGGATTCTTCTGCCCGAAAGACCGGCAGCAAGTGCTCGAACTGGTGCGGTTTCACCCGCAATTGGTCGTCGGCTACACCCAGCTCGTCACGATCACCACGGACGATTGGCATACAACCAACAATTACCGCCAGCAGACCTCGGCGCCTTGGCCCTTTCTGTATGACGAGGAACGGCTCGTGCAGAAGGACCTGGACATCAAGGAATACACCGACACCACGCACGACGTGATGGTCCCGCACACCATCGTGCTGGGGCGAGAGCTCGAAGTCTTCAAGGTCTACAACGGTTATTACTACTGGGGCCGCCCCTCCACCGCCGAATTGCACATAGAGCTGCGCGAACTGGCGCGAAGAACCTACCGCGACTGGGACATCACCGAACCCGAGCTGCGGGAGAAATGGAACAAAGGCGATAAATCCGACTTCTACCCCTATGGCGGGAATTCCATCTCTATGGCGACACTCATGCTCCAGATGGCCGGAGCGGTCGACCAATATGCCGGCCGGGCAAAGAGAAGCTGAACGGATGAAGCCTGCATCGCTGGCGGCGGTCTTCTCGCAGTGACGCTCTTCGTCCAGCCACGCTTGCTAAACGAACCCTTTTCCGATCCGGGCGTGCTACTGGATTTTCGCTTCGGCAACAGGGCCTTGCTGTTCGATCTCGGAGATCTTTCGACCCTTTCGCCGCGTGAAATCCTGCGGATCTCGCATGTCTTCGTGACGCATATGCATATGGATCACTTCAGCGGTTTCGATCGCCTGCTCAGGCTGTCGCTTTACCGGGACAGACGCGTCCATATCGTCGGACCGCCCGGTCTGACTGACGCCGTCGAGGCCAAGTTGCGGGCTTACACCTGGAACCTGCTGGACGAGCGGTCCCATGATTTGGAGATCGCCGCCTCCGACTGGGCGGAGGGAGGCTTCATTACCGAGGCCGTCTTCAGGGCGCGTAACGCTTTTGTTCGCGAAAACCAGCAGCCGTCGGAAGCGCGGCTTCCGCTCGACGACCCGGAATTCAAGGTCGTTGCGGTCACGCTTGATCATGGCATTCCTTGCCTGGCCTTCGCATTCCAGGAGAAAATCAGGGTCAACGTTCACAAGGCGCGTCTCGACGAGCTCCGCCTTCCAGTTGGTCCCTGGCTGGCCGAAGCCAAACGGGCCGTTCGCAGCGGTGCCGGGCCTGCAACCGAGTTCATGCCCACCAAGGACAGGAAGGTAGTTCTGGGAGAACTGCTGCAAAGCCAAGCGCTCGTTTGCGCGCCGGGCCAGCGCATTGCCTATGCCACTGACCTGGCCTTCCATTCCTTGAACATAACCCGGCTTTGCAGCTTGGCGTGCGGCGCCGATCAACTCTTTATCGAAGGTGGATTCTTGCAGGAGGATCGGGCACTCGCCGCTTCAAAGAAGCACCTGACAGCAGTGCAGGCGGGCGAGATCGCCCGCCTGGCGGCAGTGGACTTCGCTCACCAGATGCATTTCTCGCCGCGCTATCTCGGACGGGAGGACGAACTGCGGGCCGAATTCGAGCTTGCGTTCCACGGCCGCTCGGTTGCGCGTGGATAGTAAATGCTGCGGAACATTCACGCGGCGAGAGGGTTCTGGAAATATCAGGATCCCAGGAGGAAATCATGGCTACGAATCTCAAAGACGGCAAGACCGCAAAATCTTCCCAAGGGGCGCACGGAGGCAACCGTGCAGGCAATCAGGACAAACGCGACGAACAGCCGAAGAAAAGCAGCCAGGCGGCCGGCAAAGACCCGCGCCGCGGCAAGGATTGAACCACGCTATTCCCGTTTTTTCGCGTGCCCGCAGGTGGTGTAGCTTGGCGGCAGCGAAGCCGCTGGCGAGAGCGGTCTCGATAGCGCTGTAGCGAGCGAGCGGCTTTGCGGTGGTCATCGACAATTCGCCGGCAAGGCCAGGTTGCTGACACCTTCCTGATTCGAAGGACCATCGATGACTGACGACATGATGAACCTGCGCGCGCTCGAGCTGGAGGCTGGGGCCGCCATCGGCGCCCGCCTATGGCGAGAAGAACCCGTTGTCGCGAGCGCGACTGGGAGATGCGGGCCAGACCGTCGATGGAGAAGGCCGCCCGTTGCGAGGAACCGGTGCCGTCGAAGCGCAATATCGCTCCCTGCTTCGGCTGGTGTGATCGATCGACCTGACCCCAACGAACTCCTGCTGCAGAAGGAACCGAAGCGGCGCGGCATCGTTGATCCTCAAGATCAAGTCGCGGACGGGGCTTCAAGTCGGTTGATGATCTTGATGCTTCCGATGGACCGATTTTATGGCTGGCAGCGCCATCGAGCCGGCGAACTCGGGCTCGCCATCGCAGACTCTGGCGCCATCCCCTGTGGAGACACAACTGGCGCTTGGAGACATGGCTCGCGCAAACGCTGGCCGTCGCCTTTGTGTCATCGCCGTAGCGGTTCCGCTCCTGTTCATGATCAGCGGGCTTGTCATTCGGTATGCTGCATTCCATTCAGTCTCGGCAGTACCAGGCTTCGAAGCTTATGCGCGTGCGCTCTGCAGGTGGGATTGCGCGTGGTATGTGGACATTTCCGAACACGGCTACGAGCGTTTTCCCATTCCAGGCCAAAGCAACGTCGGACGCTGGGGCTTCTTTCCATTGTATCCCATGCTCGTGACGACTCTTCGGTTTGCTTTCCCTTTTCCCACGATTCTGATCGCGACGATCACCTCGATTGCCTGCAGCTACGCCGCCTGTCTTGTGGCATGGCCACTGCTGGAGAAGAACATGCGCGCTTATACACTGTATTGCGCTTTCCTGCTTAGCGGCCCGTTCTCCTTCCACTTCACCACGTTCCTTACCGAACCTCTTTTCGTGCTCCTGACTTCGTGCGTCTTTTTGGCACTCAAGCGCTCCAACTACCTGGCCGCTGGCGTTTCATGCGCTTTGCTGTCGGCAACGAGGGTGGTCGGGGTCCTTGCTGTGTTTGCAACCGTTATCCAAATGTTCGAGCAGCACCGCCAGCAGGGCGGGTCGGCGGTGTCTTTCCCGCGATGGGTGCTTGGTCGCCCGGATATGCTCGTAGCTATCTTCATCTCGCCCGCCGGCTTGTTTGCTTACATGCTCTTTTTGTATCTCACTGTCGGGGACGGGTTTGCGTTCTTGCACGTCCAGCGCGCGTTTGGACGGGTTGCTGGCGATCCGCTCCTTTTTCTATGGGACGGTCTCTCTGCTGTTCCGACAAAAGGATGGCTGCCCACGGCGCCGCAATGGAGCGCGCTCGCAGCGATTATAGGGCTGACCCTATCGGTCGTTCTGGCGGCTCGCAGGCGATATGGCGCTGCGCTCTTCTGTGCGAGCAGCATCATCCTGCCGTTGATCACCAACCTGGCTTCCATGATCAGATACGTCATTGGGCTTGCGCCGCTGATGATGTTGATTGCCGAGCTGCTGTCCGTATCGAAGCTGACCTATCTCGTGACTTTGGCTCTTTTCCTGAGCGCATGTTATTTCATGACTGTGGCATGGATTGGAGGCTATCTTGCCCTGGTCTGACGGCCTGTCATCCTATGGCCGTGCTGCCTCGACTGGCGGCTACGCGCTGGCGGTGGTTTTGGCCGTGTCCGAGATCATCATCCTCGCACTCGCTCTCAATCCAGATGTCAACGCTGATTATCGGGCCTATTACATTGATCGCACGACGACGTGCCTCAATCGCGATGCGGTTGGCAGCTACACTCCTGGGCAGACAGTATCTTTCCGGTCCGACGGTGCCAAACAAGCAGCCGGCATGATGGTCTGCGGTTGGTCGGAGCCGGTAGCCGACGGAACCCATTCGCTCGGCGAGACCTCTCGGCTGAGGCTGGAAATACCTTCGCTTCGCGACGGGTTTACAGCCACGCTACAAATGTCTGCCGTCATTCGTCCACCACAAACCATACAAAGGGTAATGATCTCGGTGAACGGAGTTCGGGTACACGAGGTAACACTGTCGAGCCAAGACCCGACGACGATCTCGTTCGCGATCCCGCACGCAGCATTTGCCAGCGCAAAGGTACTCGAAGTGACTTTCGACTATCGCGACGGGATTCCGCCAAGCCCCGCCGCCAGCAAGATCTACAAACGCGCCATTAAATTGGTGTCGTTCCGGCTGGACGCCGGCTAGAGCACTTCACTTTTCCGCTGAAACGGCGAAGTGCCCTAGCTCTTTGTATTGACGCAATTCCGGACGGAAAGCCGCTTCACAACTTTCTGGAGTTGCCCTAGTTCAGCGGCAGCAACAGTTCCGTGCTCGCCTCATGTGCCTGCACCTCCGGGATGGAGGAGAGCCGGCGTTGGCAATAGATCGGGAAGTCGCGTGCCTCCCCGCAGTTGGCCAATAGTCAAGCGATAGAGGTAGAGCGCGGCGGGCTCGAGATCGTTTTTTAGCGCAGCACCGCGCAGCATCCGGCGGGATCACGCCAGCTTTCATTAGCGCGTCATTCGCCTCGATCGACTGATCGGTCTGGGACGGCGGCTCCCTTTCGGAACGGAAGACCATGAAAGTAGAGCTTGTCAGCGGCGACGAGCCATTCGCTTTGGGCCAGGCCCTGAACCGCCGGAAGGTGTCTTCGGGCGTCACCCGGTCCCCGCGATACTCGACCACCACCACCGGCGTAGGCGGCACATCACGGATCGTCGTGGTCAAAGATTATCTGCATGGGCTCGTTGCTTGCGTTGTCGAGGGGCCCCGAAAGCCATAAGCCACGACCCACAGCTGGGAGATATTCGGAGCGACGAAGGCGATTGCCCGAACCGTCGCCGAGAGGCGCGGGCGAACAGATCGGGCGCATCGTAACCTGCATCCATGGCTATGTCCGTGACGCTGTGGGCGTCCATGTCGGCGAGCCGGTACGAAGCGCGCCAAGGCCAGCTCATCGTCCAGATGCTGGTCAATGTGAGCACCCGCAGGTTTCAAGTGCCGCCTTCATTGCCTCTCTTCCTGCGTGGTGACACCAGCCAGGCCCTCCCGGGCATGGCGCTCGACCGATCCTGCGATTTGGATGGTTCTTCAACATGTGCTGCCAGCAACGGCTTGAAGGCAAAGCGATCGACGGTTGAACGGAGCCCGGCATCATCCAATCGTAAGTGGAAGCCGTGCTTCAGCAAGCGGCTTTGGAGCAGTTCATCGTTTCCGTGAAACGGTGAACTGTTTTGGAACGAATCTTTCTGGCCGATCACGCGTCAACCATCGCCGGACTGATCGGGAATGTGTTCTGCAAAGACCCATCGGTGGAGCACGACGAAATTGATCGCGGGCACAAGCAAGCAGGTAATCGTGATGGGAAAGATGAGCGGCAGGCCCAGCTTCGCCGTCAAGAGCGCCGGCGCGCCATAGGCGATGGCCAAGCCGATCGCCGCCAGCAAGAGAAAACGCGGAGCCTCTGATCTATGCAAACCGCGCGACATGAAGGTTACTGACCTGTGCGCGAGATAGGAAAACAAGGCTGCGGCTGCGTATGCTGCAAGGGACGCTTGAACGGGGCTGAAGCCGAACCGTTCCGATTTGACTAAGACATCCGCCAAGGCGGCATACAGGATTGTGGCGGCGACGCCGACCAGGCCGAAGCGCGCCAGAAGCTTCAGGACGGTGCCAGCGGCAGGCCGAAATTCAGACACGGGCACTACACGCATACTGGGCGCCAAGCGGCAGCGGCGCGAGGGCACGCTCAACCTTTCTGGCGAATCTGCCGGCCGACGGGAGCAGCAGGAAATGCTCCGATCGAACCTCCCTGAAGCCTGCCTGTCGAAAGAGGGCCGCTGCTTTGACCGCGTTGAGCAGGACCGCGTCTTGGTCAAACGGACATCGGAGCACCGCCAGGCGCGTCAGCGGATTATAGGGATTGTGCTCGATGATGCAGGCGACGCCGCCTTGCCGCACGACGCGTCGCATCTCGCGAAAAAAATCGAGCCAGGATGCGGGCGAAACATGATGAACAACACAACTGGCAAAAGCCAGGTCGAACACGCAGTCGTCATAAGGCAGGGCCGTCGTGGTGCATGTCCTATAGACGACGCCCGGATTGTCCTCGCTGGCGCGCTGGATCGACTCTTGCGAGACGTCGCAGCCATCCAGGCGCTCGAAAGCGCCGTCTAGATAAGGATGGAGCGAACCGACACCGCAGCCCACATCAAGCGCCCGCAGCATGGCTCCCCGTCGACGAAGTCCTCGCTCGGCGACTAGGCGTCGCAGCAGGTCGGCCTTAGCGACCAAAAAGAATGCGTGCTTGAGTCCGGAAAAGCGGATCGACGCATCGATCGTCTCTCCATAACTGGATCTATAGCTGTCGAAGAGTTCGGACACTGGGAGCGGCTCCGTTCTTAGGCTTGCGAAACGATCTCCGGCTCCCACCAGCGATGGCACGCACCGGCTCGTCGAAACCGGTAAGCCGATCGATCACGTAAAGAGGGCGGCGTTTCACTTCGGCGTGGATGCTACCGACATAGAGGCCGACCACGCCGGTCATGAAAAGATTGATGCCGCACAGGAACGATACGATCACAACGGTGGACGTCCAGCCGGCAATGACGCCGGTTTCAAAAATCCAGGCGAAGACGGCATAAGCGCCAAAGGCCAGCGCAAGTGCAGAAATGGCCGATCCGCCCCAAAGCGCAAAGTGAAGCGGCTTTTCCGAGAAGCTGACAACGGCGTGGATGGCAAGGTGCATCATCTTCCAGAAAGGGTATTTGGTCTGGCCGATGGTCCTCGGGGGGCGTTCGAATGGCACCCCCGCTTGTTTGAATCCCATCCAGCCGAACATGCCCCTGACGAAGCGATCGTGTTCAGGCATGTGTCTGAAGACATCCAGCGCATGGCGGCCGACCAGGCGGAAGTCCCCGACGTTGCGCGGGATGTTGACCGGCGTCATCTTCTCCAGGAAACGGTAGAAAAGATCGGCGCTAAGCCGCTTGAACCAGGATTCGCCCTCGCGCTTGACACGGCGGGCGTAGACGATCTCGAAACCTTCCTTCCACTTTGCCACGAGATCAAGAACGACCTCCGGTGGATCTTGCAGGTCGGCATCCATGACGATGACGGCATCCCCCGCAGCAGCATCCATGCCAGCCGTGATCGCAATCTGGTGTCCGAAATTACGGGAAAGTTCGATAAGCCGGAAGCGAGGTTCGGCGGTGACCACCTGCCGAAGGTATTTGACGCTGCCGTCATGGCTACCGTCATCGACAAAAATCGCCTCGGTCTCTCCGTCCAGCCGACTGATCAGTGACCTGATCCGTTCGATCAGTCGCGGCAGCACTTGTTCTTCATTATATATCGGCAGGACCAGCGAGTAGCGCGGCGACGCGTTCACTCCCGTCCCGACGCTTTGGATCACAGAGGCTCGCATGCGGATGAAAATGAAACGCCCGCACCAAAGTTCCATAAGGCTTAGCTAATTTAGAAAATTTTAGATATGGCGAGTCGGGGGGAAAGACAGGCGCGTTGCTGCGACCTGCTCAAAACTCAATAGTCGATATCTGCAGCCTCGTCGCGACCGCGAACCGCCTGAGGCAACCACAAAATCTTTAATCCGCGAGACCGCCGTCGCGATGTTCAACGGCATGAATGATCGCTTCATAAACGCTCCCGATCTCTTCATCGATCTCCTGAATTGGGATGCCTTCGATGGCGGCCGCCCGCAGGGCCTGGTCGGCCATATCGGTCACAAGCCGGCCCGGGTCGTCGGTTGGCCCTTCCGGCATATGTTCGGAAATCCATTTGTATAGAAAGTCGGCACCGCGGGTGCTCATGGCCGTTTCTGGATAAGGACCTCTGCCGATACAAACCTAGGATGGGTAACAGACAATGTCAGGCCTTTCGAAATAGCCTCGGGCGCGAGGTGACGTCTCACCCTCTTCGGCTTGCATGCTTACCCTGTGTTCGTTGACGGGCGTTCCGCGCTTCCAGCCGATATAGAGGAGAGCAGGCGGCAGCGAAGGAAAGTGGCGAGGATCGCGGCTTTTCGCGCATTCAGCGGCACCGCGATGGAATAATCGCGGTGCCGCGCAGAGCTAGCAGTTCGCGTCAGTCTGCGGATCGCACGCCTTGTTTTTTTGCTTCTGTGGCTTGGGCTTGGCCGCCTGCTCGGGCTCGGCTTGCTTCTGCTCGGCAGCGGGCTGCTCCTTGGCCTTCGGCTTCTGAGGCTTGGCCGGCTGTTCCGGCTGGGCCTGCTGCTGCTCGGCGGCGGGCTGCTTCTTGACCTTCGGCTTCTCAGGCTTGGCCGCTTGCTCTGGCTCGGCCTGCTGCTGCTCGGCGGCGGGCTGCTTCTTGGCCTTCGGCTTCTCAGGCTTGGCCGCTTGCTCTGGCTCGGCCTGCTGCGGCTCGGCGGCCGGCTGCTTCTTGGCCTTCGGCTTCTCAGGCTTGGCCGCCTGCTCTGGCTCGGCCTGCTGCTGCTCGGCGGCGGGCTGCTTCTTGCCCTTCGGCTTCTCAGGCTTGGCCGCTTGCTCTGGCTCGGCCTGCTGCGGCTCGGCGGCGGGCTGCTTCTTGGCCTTCGGCTTCTCAGGCTTGGCCGCCTTGCCGGGCTCGGCCTGCTGCTCGGCCGCGGGCTGCTCCTGGGTTGTCGGCTTCTCAGGCTTGGCCGCCTGTTCCGGCTGGGCCTGTTCGGTCTTTGCTGCGCCTTCGGTCGGCTTCGATTTCCGGCTAGCCTGAACCTGCTTCACCTCCTCGATGTCTTTGAGCTTGGCTGGTTTGGCCTTGGGGTCGGCTTTCACCTCACCTTCAAAGACCGCGACCGTATCGTTTTCCAATTTGCCGGACTGCTCGGGTGCTTCGGTCTTGCTGACCTTGACGGCAGTCACCTTCTGGTTCGTCTCCTTTTCGATCACATCAACATCAACGACTTTGTTGATCACCACGTTGTTCTGGATCGTCACGTCGCCGGCCGGCTCGGCCGCCTCGACAATGCGCACAAATTCCGGCTCATCACGGATAACGACGACAGAAATGTCCGCAGCAAGGAATTCGCGGGTAGGGACCACAACCCAGTAAAAATCCGGCGTCGCGTCGAAGGTCACCTCGATTGAAATCAGATCCGGATCGCGGCGCGGCGGCAGCGGAGCCCAAATGATGTGCTCCCTTTCACGACGCCAACTCACCCATGCTGGCGCCCAACGAGTCCCCGGAACCCAGTACCAACCGATATCGTCGGCATAGCCCCACCGGCCGTAATGGTACGTCGCCCAACCGAATGGCTCGTCGGATACCCAGAGCCAGCCATACTGCTCGGTATAGACCCAGTGTCCAAGGGTATACGGACGCCAATCGTCACGTACATGAACCGGCACGAAAACGGTCGCACCGTGGTACGAAACCCAATCACCATAGGAAGACAAGTCTTGGTAGAATGTGCTGATCGAAACGGTGGCAGCCCTTGCCTCGGACACAAGCAACAATGGCGTAATCGGGTTTGGAATCTCGACGACCGTGAGTAGACAGGCGGCTACGCCGCTCAGCATCAGTCGAACCGCATTTTGGGCAAGGACGCGTTTCATCCCGTTTCCTCCGAAACAGATCGCCCTTCGTCTTAGAAACTCGCCGGCTGTCGGATTGTTCCACCTTGCTAGCGTCGCCCGCATTGGCTCACGCAGCGGCTTTGGCATCGCACAATGATAAGGATCAAACGTCAGAGTTGCTTCATGAGGGCACCAGGTGACCAGGGCATCGGCCGCCGATTTCAAGCAGTTGCGAAATATCGAGCGCCCCTCCGGAGCCGCATGAAGAAGCGGCGCGGGAACACTGCGCTACCTTCTCATGGGAACTTCCGGCTCAATCGGCCCCACTTGGGCCGGTCCACGGAACTCGATCCCATAGCCGCCCCCGAGTTCCGCCACTTTGGTTATAGAGGCTAGGCGAGCACCGCCTCCGGGCCGGCGGATGGCGCCTTGGCGTAAACCACCCAGCGCTTCTTCCGGACCGGCGACAGGTGGCGCAGGAATGCCCGCCGTTCCGCGAGATGAGCAATTGCGCCGAAGAAGGCGAGCCGGCTAACGTCGTGCAGCGCGACCAACCGGGAGAGGAACAGGCGGCGAACAGCTTGCCGAGCACGCGCACCGAATGCGAAGCTTGGCGAAGAGTTTGACAGCGCAGATCAGCGCAAGATGTCCGACAGGCTCTCGGGCTTCTTCTCGCCAAGCGACAGATCAAGGCCCGACAGTAGTTCGACGAGATGGCTTCGCATCAGGTCGGACGCGTTTTGTGCGTCGTGCTTTTCGATGGCATCGACGAGGGCGTGATGGGCGTGGCTTTCGCAGGTGGTGTCGCGGCGGCGCCAGTAGAGCGCGATGATCAGCGACGACCGCGACAGCAGGTCTTTGACGAAGCCGGTCAGGATAGAATGGCCGGCGATTTCGGCGATGCCGATATGGAATTTTGCCGACAGCATAATAGCGTCGCTGTCGCGGCCGGCATGCAGGGCCTCGTGCTCTTTTTCGAGATGAAGCCGCAGTTGCGCGACCTCGGCCGGCTTTGCCACTTCGGCGGCAAGCGCCGCGACTTTTGGCTCGATCAGCGCCCGCGCTTCGAACACCTCGCGCGCTTCCTGCTTGGTCGGCTGGGCGACGAACGCGCCGCGGTTCGGCTCGAGCCGAGCCAAGCGGTCATGCGACAGCGCCTGCAGCGCCGCGCGTATTACCGCGCGGCTCACCGAATAGATCGAGGCGAGTTCGTCCTCGGGCAGTTTTGTGCCCGGTGCGATGCGGTGGCTGACGATGGCGTCGCGCAGGCCGGCATAGACCGGAAACCAGCGCATCGTCGGCTTGTCGCCATCCCGTGGCTTTGGCCCAAGCAGGTCCATCGTCTCATTGTCCCGGCGGCCGGATCGCATAGCGGCGCGAACACCGCGTTTCCGGCCGCACATCAAACATCCTGTGTGGGAATGTCAACAATTTTGCACGCATCAGGATGCACGGCCGGTGGGCGAAAAGGGCGCAAAGATTCCGGCGAAGGATTTTTCGAGTGGAACCTGGTAGCCGCCGCGCTTTGAGGTCGACAGGCCAAGGCCGACGAGGCTCTCGCAGAGTTTTACTGCGCAGGCGACGCCGTCGATCACGGGAAGGCTATGTTCGCGGCTGAGCGCGGCAGCGAGGTCGGCCATGCCGGCGCATCCCAGCACAATCGCTTCGGCCCGGTCGTCGCGGATGGCGCGCTCGATCTCCTCCGAAATTCGATGGCGGGCGTTGGAGCCGGGCATTTCGAGCTCCAGAACGGGAACGTCGCTGGCTCGTACCCTGGCGCAGCGGCTGGCGAGGCCGTAGCGCACCAGATTGTGCTCGATCGCCGGCACCGAACGCGACAGCGTCGTCACCACGCTGAACTTGCCGGCAATCAGGCTCGCCATGTGAAACGCCGCTTCGCCGATGCCGATCACCGGCATCTCGCCAACGCAGCGTACTGCGTCGAGGCCGGTGTCGTCGAAGCAAGCGATGACGCAGGCGCTCGACGCCGGATGTCTCTGGATCTCGCCGATCATTCCCGGGATGGCGAAGACCTCGTCGAAATAGCCTTCGATGCTCGGCGGCCCATCCTTCGGATTGGTCGCGATGATCCTGGTGCCGGCCGAAGCCGCGCCGCGTGCCGCCTCGCCGATCTTCTCGGTCATGGACGCAGTGGTGTTGGGATTGACGACGAGTATGTCCATTTGCCCCTTCATATTTCGCCGCCGAGATAGAGTTTCTTGACCCGATCGTCGGCAAGCAGCTCAGCCGAATCTCCGGCCAGCGCGATCGTTCCGGTCGTCAGTGCGTAGGCGCGCTGCGAGATGCGCAGCGCCATGCGCGAATTCTGCTCGACCAGCAGCACGCTGACCTTTTCGTCGCGGTTGATCGCGACGATCGAGCGGGCGATGTCCTGCACGAGCTTCGGCGCGACGCCGAGCGAGGGTTCGTCGAGCAAGAGCAGCTTCGGCTTGGCCATCAGCGCCCGCCCGATCACCAGCATCTGCTGTTCGCCGCCGCTCATCGTGCCCGCGGTCTGCGAATAGCGTTCCTTCAGGCGCGGAAAACGCCCGAGCACCATCTCCAGCGTCGTGGCGATGTCGGCCTTGTTGGTGCGGGTGAATGCGCCCATCATCAGATTGTCGCGCACGGTCATGTAGGAAAAGACGCGCCGGCCCTCCGGCACCATAGCGATGCCCATCCTGACCAGCTCGTCAGGCCGCGTTTGGTCGATGCGGCGGCCCTGGAAATGAATCTCGCCGCTACGGACTTTTTTCAGGCCGGTAATGGCGCGCAGGATTGACGATTTGCCCGCACCGTTCGCGCCGATCAGCGCTACCGTCTCGCCCTCGTTGACGCTCAGCGACACGCCCTTCAGCGCATAGACGTGGTCGTAGTAGAGTTCGACATTGGAGACGCTCAGCAGTTCGCTCATGGCTAAAATCCGATCGTCTCGTCTTCGGCGCCGAGATAGGCTTCGATGACCTTTTCGTTCTCTTGGATTTCTTTCGGCGTTCCCTCGGCGATTTTGACGCCGAAGTTCAGGACGACGATACGGTCGGAAATGTTCATCACCGCGGGCATGTCGTGCTCGACGAGTAGCACGGTCACGCCGCGTTTGCGTACGCCGCGCACCATTTTCACCGCACGCACGGTTTCGTCGTGGTTCATGCCGGCAAAGGGTTCGTCGAGCAGGAGCACGGTCGGATTGGTGGCGAGGCCGATGGCAATCCCCAGCGCGCGCAGATGCCCGTGCGGCAGCGTGCTCGCGATCTCATGCCGTTGCGCGCCGAGATCGAGGAAATCGATGATCTCGTCGGCGGATCGTCCGAATTCGGCCTCGTCGCGCCGCGCTGTAGTCGTGCCAAGATAGAAGCCGGCAAGGGTGGCATTGGAACGCAGGTGATGTGCGATGATGACGTTGTCGCGCACGGTCATGCCCTTGAAGATCGTCGTCTCCTGGAATGTGCGGACGACGCCGTTCCGGGCGACGATATGCGGCGCCAGGCCGGAAATCCGCTGTCCGCGAAACAGCACCTCGCCCGAGCTCGGACTGAGGAAAGAGGAAATCAGCTTGAACAGCGTCGATTTGCCGGCGCCGTTGGGACCGATCACGGAGAGGATTTCGCGTTCGCGGACGGCGAAGGAAACGTTGTTGACCGCGACCAGCCCGCCGAAGCGTTTGGTCACTGCCTTGATCTGGAGAAGCTCGGTCATGGTCCTAGCCCTGCTTCTTGCCGAACAGCCGCAGGCTGAGCAGGCCGTTGGGAAGGAACAGCATCAGCGCGATCAGCACCGACGAGAAGATCAGCAACTGGAACTCGCCGGTCTCGAACAGGAAATCCCAGCCGAAATAGAGCACGAAGGTGCCGATCATCGGCCCGAAGACGTAGCTCAGCCCGCCGAGGAAGCAGTTCAGCATGAAGTTCACCGAGTCGGTGACGGTGAAGCTGGACGGATAAATCGACTGCGAAATGGCGACAAACATTGCGCCGCCGAGACCGCCGAGGAACGAGGAGATGGCGTAGGCGATGACGCGCAGATAGGCGATGTTGACGCCGATCGAGGAGGCCAGTTCCTCGTTCTGCTGCAGCGACTGGCAGAGCTTGCCGATGCGCGAATGGACAAGGCGGTAAAGCCCGGCAAAGCACAGCACCATCAGCACCACCGAAACGAGATAGAACGCCGGGCGTGGATTGGCGAGCGATGCGAAATCGGGAAGGATGGTCAGGCCGAAGATCGAAATGCCGCCGGGGAGCGGAATGCTCACCATGCCCTTGGCGCCGTTGGTGATCGGCAGCGCCAGCGCCAGCAGCCGCGCCACTTCGGTCAACACCAGCGTGACCATCGCGAAATAAACGCCGCGGAGCCTCAGGATGGGCAGTCCGATCAGCACGCTTGCAGCGGCGCAGAACAGCCCGGCCAGCGGCAGTGTCAGCCAAAACGACACACCGTGCTGGACGACCAGGATGGCCGAAACATAGCCGCCCATAAGCGCGAAGGCACCCTGGCCGATATTGATACGGCCGATGTAGAAGGTCACCCATACGCCGGCGCTGGCGATGCTCAGCAATGCGACCGAGGTCAGCGTGTAGTAGAGGTCGAGCCGACCGGTCGCCTCGATCAGCCAGGGCACGCCGATGAGTACGACCAGCAGGAAGACAGCGACGGCGAAGATGTTGCGTGTACGCTTCATGTCGATCATCCCCACGGTTTGCCCATGAGCCCGTTGGGGCGGATGCTGAGAAAGACCATCAGCGCGGCGAAGATGACGAGATAGGTGACGTCGCCATAGTGGCGTAGCACCGTCAGGCCGACCGATTCCATCATGCCGAGGATGAAGCCGCCGGCGATCGCTCCGCTGACGACGCCGGCTCCACCGATCATCACCATCAAGAACGCCTTGATCGAGATCGGCCCGCCAATGCCCGAATTGACGCCGGTGATGGCGACCAGCAGCCCGCCGACTATGCCGGCAAGCATGGCGCCAAGCGCAAAGCCGATCATCGAATAGCGGTCGACGTCGACGCCCATAAGCTGCGCCGCGATCCGGTCCTGCGCCAGCGCCCGCATGGCGCGTCCCGGCTTGCTATACTGCATGAAAAGCACGAAGGAGGCGATGAACAGTATGGCGAGTGCGCCGACCAGCAGCCGGTCGTAAGGCATTATGAGGCCGTCGGAGACGAAGACGCCGCTGACGATCTTCGGCACGCCGCGCTGCTTTTCACCGAACAGCAGGAGGATCACGGCGTCGAGGAAGAATGCGACTGCCGCCGCGAGAAGCATCGTACTTTCCTCCCGCACGCTTCGCCTAATCACCGTTCTGAAAAGGAATTTCTCGACCAGCGCTCCAATGACCAGCAGCGTGATCCCGGACGCGACGAGGGCGACGACGAAAGGCATGCCGAGCTGGCCATAGACGGTGTAGGTGACGAAGCCACCGAGAACGTACATCTGCCCATGGGCAAAGTTCAGCACGTTCATCAGAGCGAAGATCAGGGTCAGACCGAGCGCGATCAAGGCGTATTGCGCGCCAAGATAAAGCCCGTTGGCGATGACTTGTTCCATCAGGATGGTTCCCGGCCATTCAGAGGCTCAAGGCGAATGCACGAGCCTCTGCGGCAATCCGCTTCAGTGCAGTTGCGTCAATCGACTTGAGCGACGAAGAGCGTCTCGAACTTGCCGTCGCGGTATTCCGTGACCACCATCGGGACCGAAAGCTGGCGCTTCTGGCCAAACGACGTCATTCCGACATAGGTCAGCTTGGCATCGCCCTTCAGATAGGGATTGGGTGCCGAGAAAGTGTCGATCGTCTTCTTGAACTCTTCGACATTGTTGATCGCGGCCGGGTTCGCCTTCAGCGTCTCGATGATGTATTCGAGCGCGTAGACCTTGGTGTTGGACTCGTCATTGTATTCGCCGAACATTTTCGTATAGCGGTCGACGAACTCCTTCATCATGTCGGACGCGATTTCGGGCGTCGATGCGCCGCCGACTGAGATGAAGCCGTTGGCCAACTCGCCCGCGCCCTCTTCCAGCACCTTGGCATCCTGCGCCGTTTCGGTGGAGATCAGACCTTCGTAGCCGAGCTCGCGCGCGGCGCGGATCAGCAGCGGCGCATTGCCGGGCGCGACACCCGAAAGCACCAGCAGGTCCGGTTTTTGCAAAACGATCGGCGTCAGTACCGGGGTGAAATCGCGGGTATCGTTTTGGTAGACGTCCGTGGCAGCCACAACCTCAAGCCCGAGCGCCTTTGCCGCGGCAACACCGCCATCCCGCTGGCTCAGCGGATCGGATTCGTTGGCGGCGACAAAGGCAACTTTTTTCACGCCCCTGTTTTCCTTGAGATATTTGTAGATCGCCGGAGCTGACTGGTAGTTGGCGATCATGCCGAGCACGGCATTGGACGCCGGCGGGGTATAGAGTTCCTTCGGGAATGCGTAGGGAAAATAGATGATGCCCTTGGATTCAGCCACGGGGCGCACCGCCGCCGCGCCGTCGTCGACATTCGGACCGACGACATAGTGGATGCCCTCCTGGGCCATCTTCTCCATGCCGGCGATCGCCCGCTTCGGGTCCTTCTGATCGTCGAAGGTAACAATTTTGATGTCATAGGTCTCGTCACCAATCTTCACACCGCCGGTTTCGTTGATCCAGGCGGCGCGGGTCTGCATCGAGCGGACGTTGGATGTGCCCCACGCAGCGGCCGCGCCACTCGTGACGCCGACAAAGCCGATCTTGAGTTCCTTGTTGGCGGCGTGCACCGTGATTGTGCCGCCGGCCATGATTGCCAGCGCAGAGACGGCGCCGAGCGCGGCGAATGTGATTATTGAACGTCTATTGATCATTGTTCTTTCCCCTTTGGAGGCCGCGCATTGTTGCGACAGAACTCGACCGATACGCGACTTTTGTGAGTGAAGGCTCGAATCTATTATTTGTCAACAAAAGTTTTACAGATTGTTGACAATCTGTAAGGTCGTAGATGAAGGACGCAGTCCGCATCCGATGCGCTGCTGCAATCGATCGACCTGGCGGTTCGCAGTAACCTGCTGATTTTGCTAGCCAACTTAGCCACAATCGGTGACTCGAACTATCACAAATCCTGGCCGCTGCCTGCTCTTTCCGATAGGGACACCAGTGCTGTGACGGTCGAACATTAGAACCGCTTAATAACATCTCCACTAGCACTACGCAGGCGATTTGGTCCGCAGTGAGGGGCGGATGGGGTTAGGTTGCCCACTAGCATCTACCCCACAGTTCACAAGGGCTTCCACTGGCACTGTGGCGGGGATTGGCTCTCGTGGAAATTCCCCACCCACTAGCACTGCGGCGGGCGACAAAGGCCTCCACTGCCACTGTGAAGACGAACCCATACCACCAGGATGGTGAAGGTGATTTCCTCGCCGGCCGACAACGGCCTCTAAGATTACGCAGACCTACCGACCGGCGGCTGTTCTCCCAGCGTTGCGGCTGCCCTTTCTCCTTCCAAGCGATGGAGGTGGCGCACTGGCCGGTCGGCGCCGAAACAACGAACGAAAGCCCGAATCGTTCCGAAAGACCGCTGCAATTCCCCAACACAATCGGTTTGCGAGATCTGGTCGAGGGCGAAGGCGGTTAGCACTCCGACGCGGCATGCGAGGCAGTTGTGTCAGCAGTTCCACTCCGGTCGACAGATAGCCGGAATGCACTGCGGCCGATGGATTTGCAAGACTGTTCGGCCTGGACGTCGGGGTCGAAGGGCCGACTGGATCAGGCGGTTTTGCGGGTCCGCTCGACATTCGGCACCGGCCAAATGCGGTCGCTCTGTATTAAACTTGGCCCCAAGCCGGTGTCGAGACTCGCCGCCGATCGAGTAATTCTTTGATCATGTTTGGTCGAAAAGAGGCGAGTGGGATGGTTGTGCACAAACCAACTGATCAATTGCAATCCTGATCTTCTTGGGAGCAAATCTTGGCATGGCGGCGGAAGAGCTGGACGCGCTTGTTTTCGGGATGGCGGTCGACGGCGTTCGTGCGCTTCCCGTTGGCTTCACCGAAAAAGTCGCAGAAATCGCCAGCAGAAGCCACGGCGTCCTGCTTTTCGATTTGCGCATCGATGGCGACTTGGAAATGCAACGGATCGCCGCCATCGAATATCCGAGCAATCAGACAGGCATCCTGGCGCTGGACAAGCAGGGCTCGGTGATCAGCCATTGCATGGTCAATGGGACTTTCTCCACCTTTATCGCTCCGTTGGCGGACTGGAACACTCTGCCGTTGCCCATGCAGGCCAGGACGAGTATCACCGGCCCGGCAAGCCTCTTCATCGGCGCTTTACGCAACGCCGGATATATCCCGCGCGGCAGGCCCTGACCCGAAGTTTAGTTCGACGAGCATGACGGGCCAGGGTTCATCCTCAAGATCGGGGCCCACCGTGGACGGTCGATCGCCGTGACACTCAACGACAACCTCGACTATTTCGGCCAGACCGTGAATGTCGCCGCGCGCGTCCGTCCTTGGCAGAAGTCGGACAATGGATGCCGCAAGTGCTACGACGGTGGAAAAGTCACGGCACTGCTACCCCTCTTGGCGTAAGAGATCCGGCGAGCGGAGCCAAATAGCGGCTGTACTCGCCGGGGCGCCTATTCTAGCTACCGCACGACCATTCGCTGCTGGTCACGCTTCTGTGCATAGCTGCCCTTGTCATAGGCGGCCTGTGCCTGGAGCTGTTCCTTGGTGAATGTCGTGTACAGATACTTCTTGCCATTCTTGTCGGTCATGAATTTCAAATTGTCCATGCCGACCGCCACTTCCTTCGAACCTATGCCAAGGAAGCCGCCGACATCGACGATCACCGCGTCGGGCTTCTTGTCCGGCGTCAGCACGACATCGCCGATCTGGCCGACCTTGGCATCATTGGCACCGTAGACCGTCGTGCCCTTCAGATCGTCACCTCGGATTTCCCCAATCGGCATCTGCTTGAGCGTGGACTTGTCGATTGCCCCGGTCGTTGTCTGGTCAGGTGCCGTAGTGGCCGCAGGGGCCGCGGCCGTCTTGTTGGCGGGAGCGGCGGCAGGGGCCGTGGTCACGGCTGGGGCGGTTGCAGCCGGCTGATTGGATGCCGTTGTGGCCGGTGCAGGGTCGTAGGCCTTGCGATTGAAATCCGGCTGCGCCTGCAACTCCTCCTTGGTGGTCTGCGCCACCAGCCAGCGGTTGCCGTTCTTCTCCGCCCACTGTGCCTTGTCGAAATCATAGGTGACGTTCTTGGTGCCCAGACCAAGGAAACCACCCACGCCGATGACCAGGGACTGCGCCTTGCCTTCCTTGGACAGAACGATGTCCTCGACCTTGCCGATATTCTGCGCGTCATCGCCCGTACCGTTGTAGACGGTCTCGCCGAGAATGTTGGTGGCAAGGTTGCCATCGGCCCGCTTCACCGGCTCTGCCGGGGCGGTGTTCGTGGCGGGGGCCTGCGCGGTGGTGGTCGGCGCGGAAGCCGACGGAGCTTGCGTGGTCGTCAATGGTGCGGGCGGCGGGGCATAGGCGTTGCTGTCGAAGTCCGGCCGTGCCTTCAGTTCGTCCTTGGTCGTTTGGGCGACCAGCCAGCGGTCGCCGTTCTTCTCGGCCCACTGCAGCTTGTCGAAATCGAAGGCGACATTCTTCGTCCCTACACCCAGGAAGCCGCCGACGCCGATGACGACGGATTTCGCCTGGCCGTTCTTGTCGAAGACGACGTCGCTGACCTTGCCGATATTCTCGGCATTGTCACCGGTGCCGTTGTAGACGGTTTCGCCGATGATGTTGGTGACGATGCTGCCCTCGGCGCGGGGTACCGGAGCGGTGACCGCGGGCTCCTGCGCGGATGGTGGGGCGGCAGGCGTCGGGGTGCTCGTGCTCTGCGCATACGCGCCTGTCGCGATCAATGTCGCGAGGGCGGTGGTGGCTAAAAGGGTGCGAATCATGATAGTCTCTCCTGTGCCTGATTTCGTATAGGCCGCGCGGCCCTGCGGGACATCGGGCGCGGCACTTCACGATTCACAACGTTGGGACAGCGCCGTTGTTCCGGCGAAACTCAATGGTATATTAGCCATCTCTCCTTCGCTCCTGCTATGCATTCCGCTCCTCGGAAAACGCTGTTTGACTTCCGCCGTAAGGCGTTGACGTCTTGAAGCGGATCAGCTCGCCATTTCCATTGCCGGCGTAGGCGGCGCATCGATCACACCGCGAACAAGTCTGGATCTGCGAAGGTTCCCTCGCCCAACTCGCGAATCTCGAAATTTTCAGTGTTATCGCGATCGGCTAATTCGGTTTGGCCATAAGACACGCCTGGAAATGGCTGCCGCCTGAAAACGTCGTCAGTCGGTTGAGCCCGAAATGATCACGCGACGCACCCATTCCAAGATTTGTTCCTGTTCGACAGTCGGACGCGAGTTGAAATCTTCGGGAAGATGCCACGCCAGACGTCTGCGTTCAGCCGGACCGATATCGTCGAGCCATATGTCCGGTCGCTGATCGTGCCCGATGCGGGAGCTTTCCTTTGAAGTACCCCTCTGGGAGGCTATACCGACGTTCAATCCGACCGAGAAGCTCGAAGCCGCGAAGTCGCGTCCCGATGTCCCGCCCTCATTTCCCAGACCGCAAGCCCGGCGGCGTTGCGCTGCCGGTCGGTTTCGTCGCTACGGCACTCATGGCGTCGGGCCAGAACGCCGGAATAGGGCGTTGCGCCCTTCGCGTCGGCGATCATCATGGCGTCCGGCCGCTGCGGCATGTTCAAGCGTGAGACGGGCATTCTTGTCATTCGGACCTTCCGGTGAGTGCTGCAGCTTGGTAACTCCAGTCTCCTCGGTCCGGTCCGAATGGACAACCCTCTGAAAGCTCACGCCTAGGTCTCTCGACCCGCTCGGTCGATGACCTGGTCAAGGCCATGGGCATGAGCGGCATCTCCAAGGCAGGGCAGCCGGCTGTGCGAAGAGATCGACGGCAGGTCAAAGCGTTCCTCGAAAGACCCATCGACGGCGACTGGTATATCTGTGGATCGACGCCACCTACCTGAAGGTGCGCTGCGGCGGCCGCATCGTCTCGGTCACCGTCATTATCGCTGTCGGCGTCAATGCGGACGGCCGACGCGAGGTGCTGGGCATGGAGATCGGCACGTCTGAGGCCGAGCCGACCTGGACGGAGTTCCTGCGCAAGCCGACGGGCCTGCGCGGCGTCAAGCTCGTCGTCTCCGACGCCCATGGCTCTCCCGGTTGACCAGCTCAACGCCCAAAACCTGGCGCCGGCCCTCCCAATCCACGCCGATCGCCACCAGCACTGCCTGGCTGGCGATCAGGCCCGCCTCGCGAGCCCGTGTCCAAAATGAAAATCAGGATGCCATCAATGGCTTGCGGATAGTTCACGGACGAAGTTCTCTTTCGTTCGAGATGGCCTGGTTCAATCTCCAGCATTCTCCTGCTGCCATACTGGCCGGAGCGAGTGCCGGCCGCGAGCGAGTGACCTTTGAGCCGTGGCTCAGAGCGTCTTGCTCATCATCAGGATTGGAACCGGAGCGCCGCCACGGTCATCGACGAATTTCTCGGCGGGTTGGTAGCCGCAGGCTCGATAGAGCGGCTCTCCTGCCATCGTGGCTGCCAGATCGGCACGGCGGAAGCCCTCAGCCTTAGCGGCACGTTCACAAAGTGAAAGGATAAGACGGCCGACGCCTCGCCGGACAAAGTCCGGATGCGTATACATGGCTCTGATACGTGCCGCGTCCGTGGCTGGATCAAGCAGTGCCGCGTTGCGTACCGGTAACTGATCGCCACCATACATGGTCGTGCGCCGGCTCCAGCCACCGCACCCTGCCAGGACGCCGTCGTGCTTCACGACGAAATAGGTCCCATCATCGATAAGCTGCGTGTCCAGCCCCATGATTGCGCGGCTGGATCGGATCTGGTCATCGTCGAGAAACGGTTTCTGGAGTTCGGAGATCGCTGCGTCCATGAGCGCAATCATGGAGGCGAGGTCCTCGCGTCGTGCTATCCGGTGCCGAAAGTCTTCACTAGCCATGTTCAAGCCCCCCGTGAGGCGAAACAAACGCTCGATATGGCGAATTTCGTTCCGTCAGAAGACCAAATGTTCGCTGCTGCGACAGGCTTGGGACGCCTGTCGACAGCAGGCCGAAGCTATAACTAATGACAGTCATGCTGGCAGGCCCGCCATGCGATAACCTTCCTCGATGTGCCGTCGCACGTCTTCGGCCGGGAATGGCTGCGATTCCGACCAGTGCCGGATAGTGAAGTGCGGATTGCTCATCATGAACATTTTCGCCTCCCAGCGCGCTTCCTCCAAACGGCCAAGTTGCGCAAGGCTTGCTGCAAGCAGGCGCCGTGAAGTCGTGCGATAGGTTTCGGGCCTGCGCAGCGTTTGGATCGCGGATTCGTAGTCGCCCATGGCATATTGGGCCTGACCCAACATCCAATAATACCAACCGGGCGGGTGAGGGTTGAGTCGCAGTGCCCTGCGGACCTGGTCTATGGCTTCGGCAGGTCGGCCCTTTTGCGTCGTCAATTCGGCCCGCATAGCCCAAGCATCGGCGTGGTTGGGATCCAGCTCGTGGGCAGCATTGAATTCGGCATCCGATTCCGCCCAGCGACTCTCATGTCCCAATACGACGCCCAATACCCATCTGTTCCCGGCGTCGTTCGGATCGAGTTCGACCGCCAGCTGCGCTTCGGCGAGCGCTCTTGCGCGGTTGGGGTCCATCGGTTCATCCCAGAACTCCCAGCCCAGCCAGAGGTTGAGTGCCAGCCAACGGTGCGCCTCCGCGTATTCCGGGTCGAGCGCGATTGCGCGGTCCAGCAGCAAAATGGCCTCTTTCGCGGTAAGCGCCGTTTGCAGACCAAGGGCCCGGGCACGCACACAGATATCATAAGCCTCCAGGTTGCTCGGTCTGCTGCGCGCCGGCGCTGTGGTCAGGCGGCCAACCAGAGCCTCGACAATCTTGCCGGTCACCTCATCCTGAACAGCGAAGATATCTTCTAGGCTGCGGTCGAATCTTTCGGCCCAAAGGTGGTCACCCGCGATCGCGTCGATCAGTTGGGCGTTGATACGCACCCGTCCAGCGGCCCGCCGTGCACTACCTTCAAGAAGATGGCGAACGCCCAATTCGCGCGCGATGCGACGCACATCAACGTGCCTGCCTTTGTATGCAAATGCCGAGTTGCTGGCGATGACGAACAACTCGCTTGTCCTCGACAGATCCGTGATCAAGTCTTCGGTGAGGCCATCGACAAATGCCTCCTGCTCCGGATCATTGCTCATGTTCGTAAAGGGGAGGACGGCAATGGACGGCTTGGCGGGGAGCTGCAGAGGCGCTTTCTCTGCGAGCCCGCCATCGTCCGACGCGGTCGACAACGAGATCCGGTAGACTGACACCGGTTCGGTGACGTTCTTGATCGCTTGCGGACCAAGTTCGTCGAAGCCGCAATCGAGCTTCCGCTTGACTTGGTCGTAGACGCTGCCGGACACAAAGACATCTCCTGCCCCGGCCATTGCCTGGAGCCGCACTGCGACAATGACGCCGTCGCCGAACAGATCGCCGTCCTCGACGACGACATCGCCCAGATTGATGCCGATATGCAGGTTGATTCTCCGGTCGGCGGTCACACCCTCGTTTGCGGCCGCCATCCGCTTCTGAAGGTCCACGGCGCATGACACGGCGTTCACGGCGCTTCCGAACTCGACCAGAACGCCATCACCCATCACTTTTACAATACGGCCTTTACGGTCGCGCACGAGCGGTTCGAGAATTTCCTTCCTCCTCCTCCTTAACACGGCCAACGTTCCTTGCTCGTCCACGTCCAGAAGTCGACTGTAGCCCACCACGTCGGCAGCCAATATGGCGGCAAGGCGGCGTTGGGGGCGTTCTTCGGCCATTTCGCGTTGCTTTCATTGAAAGCAGAAAAGCGAATTTTATGCCGACCATTTCAAAAGTCTATCAGGTTGACTTCGAGGCTCGATCGCCAAGCAGCTACATACGGTCATCGCAGCTGTCGATTGTCCCCACTTGGGCTACGACTTGCCCTTGGGCTCGTCTTGGAGAAGGTCAGCAAGGAGTCAGTGCCGAGTGCCATGAATGTCGGGTAGGTGTTGACCCGGCCATATCCGCGTCTGGTAGACGGAAAGCGCTAGTAAAGTGACCGAGATGGAGCGTTACTGCGGTTAGCAACCGCTGAATAATGGGGAAGGACAGCAGTGCGCTGCAAGGGGTCAGGCCTCCGTTCATTTGCTATGCGTTAAAATGTGCATATATTGTGCAATGAGAGGTCGGAGAATTGTCATGGCCCATGCACAGCTAGCACATTCCACAATGATCTCGGGCTTTGTCGACAGCCTGCAGGAACCGCGCACCCCATATATCTCGCCGAGGCGCCTGTCGCAGGCGCTGGGCGTCAAGGTAGCCAACCTGGCGCAGTTGACCGGCGTCCACCGTAACACGCTCCGCAATCCATCATCGGAGCGACTGCAGGGTCGGCTGCGTGAGATGGTGAAGGTGATTTCAGCCGCGACGGAGCTCACCGGCGACGTCAACAAGGCGATCTACTGGTATCGCAATGAACCGATCGCCGACTATGGCCATCGCACGGCGGCCGAGCTCGTCGCCGGCGGCCAGGTCGAAGCAGTCCTGGCCTTCATTCGGGATCTCGAGAATGGGGCGCGCGGGTGAAAGTCACCCGAGTCGGGCCGGACGAGATATTCCATCGCTATCTGACACCCAAATGGGCTTTCCTGCCCACAAGCGGGGCAGGAGCAGCGATCGACGGCGGGCGATTCAATGTGGCCCGGCGTCGAAGCACTTAACCTGTCCCGCGCGCCTCAGACGGCGTTGGAGGAATACAAGCAGGGCGCCAGCATCACCCCGCCCGCCACCCTTGCCGCCTACAAGATCACGCTTTCCGAGGTCGCCGACCTATCGCACCGGTTCGACCCAAATGTCTGGGACAGCGCCTGGAGGAAATGGGATTATGCCTGGCGCCAGATCGCCCGACGGATGAACCCAGCGAAAGTATACGTCGCCGGCAGATGCGCTGATCTGCACCGATCCGATCCTGGCGACAACGGCAGCGCTACCTTGACCCTTGCCGTCATCGGCCATCAACGAACATTTATCTGTCGTTCTCTCGTGGTATCGACAATGTCGGCACGCCAACCAAGGCGAGGTAGCTCGGGTTGCCCGTCCTTCAATTCCTGCGCCTCTCAGCCGAGGAGTAAACGGTGCGCATCTTCTCCGTCATAGCCCACCCGCGTGCCAACAGCTTTTGCCACGCAATTTCTGCACGCGTTCGCAACGCGCTGATCGGCGACGGCCACGCAATCGAACATCACGATCTCTATATGGAAGGCTTCGATCCGTGCCTAACCGCGGAAGAGGCCTACACGGTCGGCGACACGCTGGAAGAAGCGCTTTCACGCGCCGAAGATCGCGTTTTGCTCCAGCACCGGACGCAAGTCGCGAATGCGGATGGTTTACTGATCGTCCACCCGAACTGGTGGGGGAAGCCACCTGCAATTCTGGCGGGATGGCTCGATCGCGTTCTGGTTCCTGGTGTTGCCTATCGCCTGAAAACCGCGGATGGGTTGCCCGAAGGCCTCCTCTCGATCAAGAAAGCCATTATTTTCAATACTTCCGATACCGATGCGACGAGAGAGGTGAATGACCTCGGTGATCCGCTCGGACTGATCTGGGGACGATGCGTCCTCCCATATTGCGGGGTTCTGGAACATGAACGACATGTGTTCAGGCCAGTTGTCGGCAGTTCCGAGGAGCAACGGGAGAACTGGCTCGAGGAGGCCACTGCCAAATGCCGGACCACGTTCGGGGCAAGTTGAATGTAATTAAATCCGATCCGTCCGCAATTCGGTCATAACCGTGCTCGCCGGAATTTCGGCTCCCGTCCGCCTCGGGCCTATCCAAGCACGCGGCGCAGATCCTGATGCCGGCGACGTATCCTTTCGCTGGACTGGTCCGTCTTAGCTGTTGATGGGCGGTCATCCCAAAGTCGCCCTCCCAAACGTATTGGAACAGGACACACCATGAAATGCTGGTGGAGGCTTGGCGCAGCGAGCCGCAAAGTTTCGGGGGTCAGTATCGTGAAACGCGCCGATCGTTCGTCCTTGGGACCGAAACAAAGATATCAAGAGAAGCGATGACCGCCATCATTACCGTCTTTGAGCGGTCGCCCGATGGCGGCAAGGGACTGGCGCGTGATACGCGCGTTCGCTGGGCGCTGGACGAAGTGGGCCAACCTTACGAGGTTCGCCTCCATTCGTTCAAGGCGATGAAGGAACCGGCGCATCTGGCGCTTCAACCTTTCGGGCAAATTCCGGCCTACGAAGAAGGCGATCTCCGGTTGTTCGGGACCGGGTCGATCGTGTTCCATATCGCGGAAACGCCATCCGGGCCTGTTGCCGGACGATGTAAATGCCCGGGCGCGCGCCATCACCTGGATATTCGCCGCGCTCAACACGGTGGAGCCGCCGATCCTTAGACTTGTAACCGCCAAGTTCCTTGAAGGCGACAAGCCTTGGGCGGCGCAACGCCTGCCTCTCATCCAGGATCGCATCCGCAATCGGCTTGGCAATTGTCCCGACGTCTTGACAAGGCCAACGGCTCGACGGTGCGTTCAGCGCAGGCGACCCCGTGAAATGCCTAATGTTTCCGGACATCACGCCAGTCTGCCTTTTATGCGATTTTGGACGGACACACGGCGAACAGACCTTAACAGCTACGGTATACTTCCTCGTACCCGATGCTGATCCACGAGGGTCTTCCTCAATCCCAAGTGATAAGGGCGGCTTTCGGGCCTCGCCCTTTTTCCGGCTACGACTTCACGGCGGCCGGGTCGAAGCCGTCCAGCTCCTCGCCGATCTCGACAAGGGCCTTTCTGACTGTGTCCTCAACTTCCTGTCGTTTCTTCGGCGGCATCAGGCCCAGCCCCTTCAGCATCGCCTCGCGCCAGTGCTGCCCCCTGCCCCACGCTTCCGAGAACACTGTTGCAAGGTCGTCCTTGCGCCGGGTCGCCTCCAGTGCCTCGACAAGGAGGCTGGCCTGATAGACGTCTTTTTCGCGCTTGGCGACGCCATTTGCATCTGATTGCCTGCGAGAGGCGACGATGAGCTTGTGAACTGCATACCGTTCCGGCGACGGCACGGTTACAGGCACCCCTGACCGATGCAGCATCACGGTCCGGATGGGCTCGTGGATCAGGAAATCGAGGAAACGCAAGGGCTGCGCCGAAGCTCCCCCCAGTGCTGGCATCGGACTGGCATGGTCGGTGAAGTCATCGGATCCCCGGTTCGGCGTAAGGAACTCGACCTTGTATCGCGTTGCATTCTCGAATTGCGTCGTGTGTCCGGGATCCGATCTGTGGGGGATTTCCCTGAAGGTTGGGTCAATCTCTCTCAAGATTTCCAGGATCGGCGGCAGGCTGTCTTCGACTGACGACGAGATCGAGTAGTGCTGCGCGAAATCGGCATCGCCGGTTTGCAATGAAGCGCCTGGCAACCTTACACCGAGATGTCCTGCATACGTCTGGAAGGCAACCGTACCAACGAGCACGCCTCTTAGGCGGAAGATTCCTGCTGCTCCCATGGCTTCAACGACATCGCCAGTGAACCGGTCCGGAGCAGTCAGCATTGCTTCGCGAGTTAGCGTGGAGACGAGTTTCCGTCGGCCGCGGAGGTCTTCCTTAATCTCTTGGAAGGTTTCAACGCGTTTCGCGATCTCGGGGTCGTCGGACGGGCCGACATACTTCCGCGTTTTCTTGGGTTGGGTTTCCTCAAAATACCAATAGCCCCGCCCCTTCACCGGCACCCGGACAAAATTTCCCGCCGTGGAGAAGTCGGTTTCGAACGATGCATCAAGGCAGCGCTGAACAAGTTCCGCATACATCGTGCGATAAACGAGATCGACCGTCTTCATGCGTCGGCTCCGTTATAAGAAAAATGAGTTTCTCTTATAACGGCATGAGCTCAAGCGATGCAAGCGACGTTATAAGAAAATTGCCGAAATCTTATAACGCTGCCTTCCGCGTTGACGGTCGCCCAGCGAGCCCGCGGACGTGAAAACCACGGTCGCCGCGATCGCCGACGTTCGGGGGGTCCCCCGGTGGATGCCGTCATGACGATCGAACCTTCGCTCTCTACTGGGTATAGGAAGATTGTAATCTTCGTGCTACATATCCGCTCGATCTGTAGTGCGAAGGTGTCAAATGCCCACTCCACACAACCCTCCTGCTGCAGTGCGGCGCGCGCTGCGCAAACTTGGGGCGGACATCCATGATGCCCGTCGACGCCGACGGCTGCCGATGGCGGTCGTAGCAGAGCGCGCCTTCACGTCTCGCTCGACACTGCAAAGGGTCGAAGCTGGCGACACCAACGTCAGCGTCGGCATTTATGCCGGCGTCCTGCAGGCGCTCGGCCTGCTCGACGGCCTGAGCCAGGTCGCCGACATCAGCAACGACAGCGTCGGTCAGGCGCTCGCCAGTGCCGACCTGCCTAAGCATGTCCACCTCAGGCGGCCAACCGGATCGTCCCGCGATGACTGACTTCGAGGTCCATGTCGATTTGGACGGCCGCACACGCCCGGTCGGACTGGCGAGGAGCAATCGCGTCCGGGGCATCGAGACCATCCTCTTCGAGTATGACGGCGCATGGCTTGAGGACCCGGACCGCTTCTCCCTGGAGCCAGCCCTTGCTCTGAGCCGTGGCGCCTTCGCCCCTCCTGCCGGTCTTGCGACATTCGGCTCCATCGGTGACTCAGCGCCTGACACCTGGGGCCGGCGCCTCATGTAGCGCGCCGAACGCCGTCTCGCCGATCGGGAAGGCCGCGCGGTTCGCACGCTTGTAGAAAGCGACTACCTCCTTGGAGTGGCCGATGAGACCCGGCTTGGCGCACTCCGATTCCGCTGGGTCGGCGAAGAGATTTTCCAAGCGCCGATCCGTGCCGGCGTTCCTGCCCTAATCGAGCTTGGCCGATTGCTCCAGATCGCCGAACGGGTTCTCCGGGACGAAGAAACGGATGAAGACCTGCAGCTCATCTTTGCCCCAGGCTCCTCCCTTGGCGGTGCCCGCCCGAAGGCGTCGGTCATCGACCAACATGGTCACCTCTCCATCGCGAAATTCCCGAAGGAGACCGACGACTACAGCATGGAGACCTGGGAAGAGATCGCGCTGCGGCTGGCCGGACAGGCAGGTATCGCCACCCCTCAGCACGAGCTGATCGACGTCGCCGGCAAGGCGGTCATGCTGTCGCGACGCTTCGATCGTGACGGGGCGATCCGCACCCCGTTCCTGTCGGCGATGGCGATGACGGGCGCCAGGGACGGCGAGCGCGGCAGCTATCCGGAGATCGTCGATGCTCTCGCTCAACACGGCGCTCAGGGAAAGACGGACGCCCATGCCTTATATCGGCGTGTCGTCTTCAACGTGCTGATCTCCAATGTCGACGACCACCTCCGTAATCACGGTTTCCTGTGGCTTGGAAAGGCGGGTTGGTCTCTCTCGCCGGCATACGACCTCAATCCCGTTCCGACTGATCTCAAGGCCCGGGTACTGACGACGAACATCGATCTCGATGAGGGCACCTGTTCGCTCGATCTGCTGGAAGCCGCGTCGGAGTTTTTCGCGCTCACACTGCCGCAAGCCCGCGCAATAATCAAAGAAGTCGCGACCGTGACCGCAACCTGGCGCGATACCGCCAAGGAGGTCGGCGCCCGCCCAGCCGAGATCAACCGCATGGCCAGCGCCTTCGAACACGACGATCTCAAACGGGCGCTGGCGCTATAACGAGGACATTCCTGCACAGCTTCGAGCCAGCCAGCGCCAGTCCGATCACCGGCGCCACCGTCGAGGGTGCATGGAACAGACGAGATGAGTCCGCGGACGAAATCCCGATTTGAGAAAGCCGTGCAGCATCAATGGCATGATGGTGCATGATTTTGGATTTGCCGAGGAGCAAGTTCGGGCGATCCTACATGATCCCCCACGCCCGGTAGCGCCCCCGGCCCGTCACCTCCCGGATGCCGAGTTCGGCGACCAGGTCGAGCGGGCGCGCTGGCTGATTTTCAGCTCGGCCGCGATCAGTCCGGCCGAGGCCACCTCGGCGAAAGTGTCGAGGATAGTGTCGCTTTACAGTAATTATGAGAATCGCTTTTCAATCAATTCAGTTGGTCAGCTGTGCACTTAATTTGAGAACGTGGACTTGAGTTGATAATCATGCCGGCCGTCGGCATTTGATTTGACCAGCGTCTGCAGCGTAACGGGATAGAATTTCCAGAAGACAGTGTATAAAGGTCAAAGGATTAATGATCTTTCCGCTGATGCGATTGCAGTTAACTTGAGAATCTGGCGTCCAATATTCTCACGATTAAATGCCAATCCTGAACCAAACCGGCGCATTCTTTACAATTAAGTGCCAAGCGACACGAGTTTTCAGCAGCCCATTTCAGCAGCTGATTAATGTGTGAGTTGGGAAGCTGCTGATATCAATTCCGCGGGATTGGGCGCCCGGCATACATTTTGACCTCCCTCTTCGGCTTCTGTGAAGCTCCAGCGCACAACGCCTTCCCGATCGAGCAGGAACTCGCCGATAAGCGGCATGTGACCGGCGATCATAATCTGCTGGTCGGCCTCCGTAATTTCATACCCGTCCTTTTTTTCGAGAAAGTCGCCCGCCGCAGCCGGGTTCATCGGTTCGGGCAACTCCCCCGGCAGATCGATCCGCATTGTCGTGACCAGGTCCATTCCGACTTTGTGCGGCCATTCGGTTTCATTCTCCGTCAACTCGACGATGGGTAAACCGAAGGCGCGATGCGAAGTCCCCTCCGGATCGGATGCGCTAAGAGACTGTTTTGAAAATCGGCTTGCCGGGGGGTTTCGTCTGAGGCTGGGTTATGATTCAAGCTTTAGATGTGGACAAAGCAGAG